>JAGGWL010000190.1 GCA_021157555.1 Deltaproteobacteria bacterium
CACCACCGCTTGTTGCCGTCAAAACATCATACCCTTTTTTTGCAAGTAACTTTTTAGTAGTGGACAGAAACCGCTCTTCATCATCCACCAGCATCATTTTCATTTCCATATTTGATTCCCCCTGATTTTGATTTTTGTTAAAAAGAATTTTTTAGTATCCTCCCCGTTTCTAATTAAGCTGCAACAGGCAGATGTATAATAAATGTGGCACCCGTGCCTTTTTCACTGACAGCATCCATTGTGCCGCCCATACTGTCTATAATGCCGTAACATACCGAAAGTCCAAGCCCTGTGCCTTTTCCTACAGGTTTGGTTGTAAAAAAAGGTGAAAAAATCTTTTTCAAATTTTCAGGACTAATGCCATCACCGTTATCTCTGACCAGTATTTCCACAGTGTTGCTCTCTTTTTGTCCGGCTTCAACTGTAAGTTCACCGCCGGAAGTTCCATACCGCTCTAGAATGGCATCCATGGCATTATTGAACAGATTTATCAAAACCTGCTGAAATTGCGAAGGATCACAATGAATAACAGGTATCGTATCTGATAAAATCTGTTTAATCGAAATTCCGTTTACACTTGCTTTTTTCGCCACCATACCGATAACTTCAGGAATAAATTTTTTAAGGTTGATATCTTTGGGCACAGGGTCGCCCTGGCGGCCGAATTTTAGAATTGCCTGGGTGATTTTAGCGCAACGTGAGATTTGAAGTGTGATTTGATTTATGGAGTCTTCCATTTCTTTTAAAGAATCAGATTCTGCCAGTTTGCCGCTTTCTTTTAATTCCGATAAAATCATTTCTATCAGTGCCTGTTCGCTTTTCATAATCTGAAGTGGATTATTAATTTCATGCGCAAAACCTGTAGACATTTCACCAATTTCGGCCAGCCGGCTGGCACCGATTAGCTGCTGGCTCAATTTATCTTTTTCAACATCCATTTTTTCCATTCGTCTTACAACCCGCCCGGTTAAATTAAAAGCAACGGCTATAATTATTCCTCCTCCGATAATTATTATCAAAATAGTCAAATAAGTAGCTGAACTAAGGGCACTAAAGGCATCCGATTTTTCCTGCCTGACTATCAGCAACCATTTTTTATCTTTAAGCCATGTTGTCATATAAAGATATTTATCTCCTTTTGAATAAACATTAACAGAGATAGAAGTATCGCCTTCGGATTTTGGATAGTTAATCTTTTCTTCAAGCTTATCCATAAGATTCCCGCCTGAACGACGTTCAGTTTGAAGTAGACCGTCCGGGTTAACAAGGTAAGCTTCCCCTGTTTTTCCTATACAAACTTTTTTTACAAAATTACTAAACATAAACGTATCTATTGTTGCGCGGATTACCCATTTTTTTTCTTTTTCTTCCTGCGCAACTGCAATGACAAAATGGGGCACCTGCCTGTATCCCAAAAAAATATCGCTGATATAATATCCGCTTTGCATAACCGCTTTAAACCAGTCTTCATCCTTGTATACTTTCCCTGTTAATTTATAAGGCCCATGATATGCTACATGCACCCCTTCTTCATTAAAAACCCCCAGGTCAACAAACGCATTAGATTTTTTCAACAAATTTTTAAAGACTTTGTGAAGCTCTGCAGGCTGGCTAAGTTGTTGGAACGTAAATGAATTGCCGATAAATTCCAGATCTTTTTTGCGCTCTTCCAAAAAAGACTCAATCATATAACGGTGATCTTCAGCAATTCTTTTCATTGCTGAAACGGTGCCGGTCTCAATGGTGGTTGTTAAAAAATGATATCCAATGATCAACACCAGAATAAACGGGATAAAAGGAACAAGAATCATCCGGGTTAAAATAATTTTTCGTATAGTTGGATATATATTTTGTTCCATTTTTTCCCCTTTAAGATTAAATTTTTATATATATAAAAAAAGGAAGATATATAAAGTAATGGCAATCTATGTGCCAAAGGGAAAATAGAAAAGAAAAGAGAGCTAACTATTTAGAATAACATTATTTATTAAAAAATAATATTTTTCATATTATGATATTTTGGAAAATTTATGTCAGCTTTTTTTACAGAGTGTAAAAGGAAGAGTGTATGAAATTTTAATAAAGATATGATTTAATCTTGTCAGCTATATAGTTTTTGTACTTTTGTGGTTGCCCATTTTCGTTATTAATCAAATTTTCTTTTTCGATATCATTGTTATTTTGGGCGACCATAAGGGTCGCCCCTACAAGGATTTGCAATCTGTTTTACCACGAAATTTGAATAGGATGCCTTAATATTTATTTTCGTGTTTTTTCTGGCAGAAAATCTAAAAGGCAATCACGAAAACACGAAAAATTGAAAGCACGAAATAAAACAATATTCAGGCTTTCGCGTTTTCGTACTTTCGTGATAAATTTTTTTGGTTCCGGCTATACCGGGTTAGGTATTAAAGCCTATGCAAAACAAGAGTTTTTTGTTTCGATGAAAATAACGCCAAGTCTTTTTAAAAAATTATTACGGTCGCTGTCATCATAAAATATCTTTCGACGTTCAATCCCTCGTAATATTATATGATGTAAGGCCCGTGGGCATCTATGCGAGCTTTTCTTGGCATAAAAATTCTAAAACTTAATTTTGTTCGGTTGTCAATCAATATTCCAATAGACGTTCCCTTCTCGTCTTTAATGTGTGGAAATTATTTCATCCCCGTTTTCAACTTGCCTTTTTAAATTATGCAAAACTCTATAATCTGGCCTTTTCAAGTTCCAGATTTAATTCATAAACACCGGCTTCGGGATTCTCTTTTATTGTAAAACCTATTTTTTTGCTCAATGACAACATTTGGGTATTTTTATAAAGCACCATGCCCCAGACCTTTTCTATCTTATGCTCTTTCGCAATTATCAAACAGCGTTTGAGTAATTCCGCG
>JAGGWL010000015.1 GCA_021157555.1 Deltaproteobacteria bacterium
AGGGGAATCCTTTCACCTATGAGTATAGAGGCTTTTTCTCCGTTTTTTACGCGAAGCTGGGGATTCGCAAGGACTTTTGTGTCGGTATCCTGTTTCAAAAGATTCAGAGTCGCTTTTGGTGTTGATACAATAAGTTCTTTATTGGATAATTTTTCAAGATCGGCCATCGATATCCATCCGGCCAAACCGGTATCATTACTAATTCCAGCGCTCGTTTCTCCAATACCAATGGTGAATGATTCCGAATATTCCAGGCCGAACTGTTTCTCCTTGGTTCTGCTTACCTCGAGGATTTCAACATTCAGGAGAACTTCCGCTGGCAGTCTGTCATTGGCTTCGAGAATTTTTGACGCTATTTCAATTACCTCCTTAGTGCCTCGGATAACTATTGAATTCAGTTTTTCATTTGTCGTGATATCCCTGGCTTTCAGGATTTTGGAAAGAAGTCCGGCAGCTTTTTGAGCTTTCAGGTTTGCCAGGTAAAAGGTGCGGATCTGAAGATTCTGATATTCTTTGGCTTTGGCAGGTGTGTCCGGATATATAATCAAAGTTTTTTCATTAACCACTTTGGCAGCCAGATCGTTTGTTTTAAGCAGGATTTCCAGGAAGCGGTCAAAGGGGATATCAGTCAAAAACAGGGTAACCTTGCTCTCCTTCATATCTTTATCAAAAATAAAATTTATTCCTGCTATTTTTGTTAACACTTCAAAGACATTGATTATAGGTGTTTTTTTGAACTTAAGTGAAACAGGCGCGCCGGACTTATATTTTAATCTGAACCTTGGAGCATCGTTATCCAGTTTTTTATAACAGGCTATGGCCTTTTCCGCCTCTTTATTTTCAGGATCGAGTTGAGCCGCTTTTTGAAAGGCTTTCCGGGCCTGGCAATATTTTTCTTCCTGGAGCAGTTTTTGCCCCTTTAGAAAAATTTCCTCGGCTTCTTTCATGGCACTGGCTTTCTTGAGGAAAAAAGTCGATTTTTGGTTATCAGGATTAAATGTCAGGCTTTTTTTGAATTCAAGGAGGGCATCATCAAAAAGTTTTTTTTTCAGCAAATCCCGGCCTGTTATCATATGCATCAGGGATGCTTTCCACCTGGATTTGATCAGCATCATTTTGGCCTCAATGTCATCCGGATTGGCCTTACATGCCTCCTGAAATATTTCCACACTTTTATCCCAGTCTCCCGCAACTGCTGATTCGCGTCCCTGCTTTATATAATGGCCGCCGCCCAAACAACCCGCCAGCAGAAGTAGCAGACCTGTAAAAAATATAAATATCGGTTTTAAATAATTGGAGCTTTTTATAATCATAAAATACCTGGATTAAAAATTTTCCATATCTATATGTACCAGATCATTTATTCGTTCAGCTTTCAAGCTGACAACCTGCTTCGAAATCCTTTTCACAAGATACTTGCCGTCTATTTTGTCCCCTTTTCTGACAACCAGTATTTCCCGGCCGCGTTCCAGGAATATAGCATTATCATCCAGGGTTTTGAAGGAACCGAATATTTTAAATTGTTGCAGATCGGCATTGACCTTTTCAAGCGGATTGTTGTCCTGCGGCGCTGCCGGTTCCGGAAGCACCGCTTTTTTTTCAGCCGTTTTCTTGAAAAAAATGTTTTTATAGACCTTGCCGGAATGTTCGGGGGGATTAGACAGAAAAACCAGCATCACATCAGGTATATCGTAAGTCCGCTTTGCGGCATGCGGAGATTTATTTTTGTTGATTTTTACATATCCCCCGGTGTCTGTAAATGATAGTTGGGAAACCGTTTCCTGGCGGTACGGATGCATGATTCTATATGAAAAAACAACTGCAAAAAGGACGATCAATATTATCAGGATTCTCTTTTTGTTAAACATGGTTTTAAGTGTTAAGTTTTAAGTTTTAAGAAATACATCACTTAATACTTAAAACTTTGCTATCAGTCTGGCTATCGCGTTTGTGCCCGATCTGTGGCTGAAACGATGACTAAGGCCTCTTTATTTGAAATAGGTTGATATTGTAATCGCCATATCTACTTTTTCGCTCTTTTCAGAGCGGTTTTTAAACGAAATGCTTTCAATGCAAAAAAGGACCGGCAGGTTCTGGAGGTTTGCCAGGAAGTCTTTTAATTGTGAATATTTGCCGCTTACAGAAAAAGATGTTGAATATTTCCATAAAGAGAGATTATCAATTTTTACGGGTTTAAACATCATTTTGCTGATCGATAATCCATGTTTGCGCAGGGCAGTATTAAGCTCTTTTATTTTTTCGGCGAACCCGGATGTTTCAGGAAGAGCTTTTTTAAAGGCCAGAACGCTTTTTTTGGCCTTAAAATATTGTTCTATTTTATCGTTTGTGTTTACTTCCCCGGACTTTCTCTTCTGTGTATAAATCTTCTGGAGATCGGCGATCTGTATTTTACGGTTCCTTATAAAGGATAAATATAAAATAAGATTAAGTAACAGAATAAGGATTATCAGACCGCAAAAAAACTTATGGTTTTTTAATATATATAGTATGTGGCGGTTGCGCATAGGCTTTTCCCTATAGCCTTATGAAATTAATTATCTGAAAATTTATAGCAAAATATCCATTTTTAAAAAAGTTTCCATTTCAAAATTTATGCTGGGATTTATACCGGGAGCTTTTTCTGCCGATATATTATCCGGATTGCTTTCAGCCACGCAAATCTGCAAAAGGGAACTTTTTTGCAAAATAGCCGATTTCTCCAGCATTTTTAATAAGTGAGTGATGTTTTTCATTGTCCCTGCCCGGCCTTTAATAATTATTTTTTTAAAATCATTTGACGGTACAAAGCTATTCAGCGTCATACCTTCGGGAACGCTCTGTTCCAGTGTGTCAAGCAGCTTGTCCCATGGAAAAATATCCAGGGTAATTAATTTATTCATAAAGAGCGCATTTGTTTTAATTTTTTCATATTCCTGCTCCCCGGGCCGGTTTTTAATATCATCATCGCGAAGCTTTTTTGTTTTAAGGTTTTGTGTCAGCCTTGTTATTTTTTCTTTATAATTCAGGGTATCAGTATGATATTGAAATCCGGAATGAATATTGCATGCGGAAATAATAAGGAGAATAACGGCGGCTATAGTAAGGATTGAATATATAATCCTCTTATCAATATATTCTACTGTTGTTAGATTGCCTTTTATCGGTTTCAATATATTATATCCGTTACGGTAAAAATTGTTAAAAAAAACCGTGAACCGTCAACTGTTAACCGGTCTTTAAACTATGCTGAGAGCTGCTCCTATCGCAGGAACATAATATGAAAGATCATGCTGTAAATCAATTTTACCGGATTTATTATCCGTGTTAATAATTGTATGCTCCTGCATTATGTGAACATCTATATTGCTCAGGCTGTTGAAAACATCCTCAAGTTCACGATGAAAGGCTACGTGGGTGCCGACAAAGAGTTGTTCAATCTTCTTGCCGGGCTTGACGTTCAGATAATGCAACATTATCATATCAACATCCTGAAAAAAATTGAGATCGGAAAATCCCTTTTTTATTCCATGATAGAATGTCAGCCGGGCATCCTCAAATACAAAAAAGGTGAAAAAATATTCAAACAGCCCGAGAAAAGCGATGGTTCCTTTTGTCGGCAGCCGGCTAATAAAAAAATTAAGCTGGTTGAGCCCGGAAGGGAGCACACATCTTGAGTGAATTCCTAATTCGATCAGATTCATTTCAAATTCCCGGATGACATCTTTAATTCCGACAATTACAAGAAGTATGTTTTCCCCATTTTCTTCTTTACCGATTAAGGCATGTGAAATCCTGGTATTTTCTAAAGAAGTATAGAGTCTCTTTTCCATTCTCCAGGCAATCATTTTTTCTGTTTCAGACTCTGTGTCAGGGAGTTCGGCATATCTCTGAATGGACAGCTTTGCCAGCTCGTTAGGTAAAGACAAACCGATATGTGAAATTTTTGTATCCAGACCGGCAACCACATCCATGACTGTTTTTCTGAATATATCAGGATTGACAATATTTTTTGTTCTGTATGATAATTGTATGGTCTCTTCAGGCATTGGCGCCTGGCATAATTGTATTACCTTGAAATCTTTTTTGTCCTTTTCAAGCATGGCCGCACTAACGGATTCCGGGCTGATGTATAGTCCGGTGTAAATTTTTTTGGGTTTTGATAAAAGCATTATTTTTGTGCGCGCCCGGCCGTTACATATTAAATGTAACCCTGTTCGCTTCCTCGATGGTGGTCTCTCCGTTTACAACTTCCCTGAGCGCTGCTTTTCTTAAGAAGGTGGTACCGGATACGGACGCCATTTTTTTTAACTCCGTGGTTGAAGCTTTATTAATAAACATCTCTTTAATATTGTCGTTGAGTTCAACGATCTCAAGAATTGCCTTTCTGCCTTTATAACCGGTGCCGTTGCATAATTCACAACCCCTTGCTTTATAAAATGTTTTTCCCCTGAGCTTAACAGGATCCAGGCCTGATTCCGCCATGTCGGCGGCAGTCGGCTTTATTTCTATTTTGCAGTCACATAAAGTTCGGATAAGTCTTTGGGCCGCAATACAGTTTAACGCGGCCATCAGGTTGTATGCCTCTATTCCCATATGCGTGAAGCGATTTATAACTTCAAAAGAACTGTTTGCGTGAACGGTTGTAAAAACCAGATGACCTGTCAATGCGGATTGAAGCGCTATTTGCGCGGTTTCAGCATCCCGTATCTCCCCCACAAGAATTTTGTCGGGATCATGTCTTAAAATCGACCGCAGCCCGCGCGCGAATGTTAGTCCTTTTTTTACATTAACAGGCATCTGCACAATCCCCTTGAGCTGATATTCCACAGGATCTTCTATGGTAATGATTTTTACATCCTTGCGGTTAACCTCCGAAAGCGCTCTGTAAAGTGTCGTAGTTTTGCCGCTGCCTGTAGGGCCGGTCATCAAAAACATGCCGTAAGGAGCCTTGATCAGCCTTTTTAATTTTGCAAGCTCTTTAGGGGGCAGCTCCATTCCTTCCAGTCTGAATTCGCCCGCGTCAGCCTCGAGATGCTCTCTGTCCAGGATACGGATAACCGCATTTTCGCCGTTTATGGTTGGCAGGATGGATATCCTGAAATCTATATACCTGTCCATTATCTTCAGCTTGAAGCGGCCGTCCTGCGGTATCCTTTTTTCTGAAATATCGAGTTCAGACATTACCTTTATTCTGGAGACGATGGGGCCGAGGTGCTGAATATCCAAAGGGTCTGTTGCCTGATGAAGCATACCGTCAATTC
>JAGGWL010000113.1 GCA_021157555.1 Deltaproteobacteria bacterium
GATGATGATGATGCAAAAATTGGAAAAATTAGCGCTTCAGGTTTAGGGACGCGGAAAAAAATAATCGTTCCAAGAAGCGCCCGGATTTGGGTTGATTTTGGTCGATCGTAAATTTTAAAAGGCGCAGTAATAGTGAACTATTTCAAGGTTTTTGAAATTTGGGATCGGGCAAAAGCAGCCTGAAGCGGGGATGCTAATTGGGATGATTATTTTTTTTCACGTCCCTTAGTTCAGGAACTATCTAAAAATCTACAGGAGAAATATTAATGTCATTTGAAACAAAAGAAGAAGTTCTGGGAAAAATATTATTAGAAAAAAAACCTGTTTGCCCCAATTGTGGTATTGAGATGACCCTCTGGGAGGTACCCTCAATTCCTTTTGGTGATGGCCTGGGATGGGGTGTTCCGTATCTGTTCTTATGCTTTAATGATGAATGTCCTGCATATAAGGAAGGATGGGATAGCATTAAAGAAAACTTCGGGCATAACGCATCCTACAGGTGTTTTTGTTATCCTGGTACGGAGACCTTTGAATGCATGCCTGTTTTTAGTAAAATGGGCGGAACTGGTCAAATTATTGATGATGAAACTGTTTTGCAGCAGGAAATATTAAAGGAGAATATTAAAAAAGGATTTTCCATTCTTGCTGATTGTTATGTTACAAAAGATTATGTTACTGTTTTAAACTTGTTAGTTGATAGTACTGAGCCTGCCAGGGTCAGGCTAAAAGCTGCTGAAATGATCGGTGATATTGGTGAAGTGGATGTGATAGAACCTATAAGAAATCTTAAGTTCCCCAACAAGCCTATTCAAAAAGAAGTCGATAAAGCTATTGCTAAAATACACAAAAAATTTTTTACCAGAGAATGTCCTTTTTGTGCCGAGATAATTAAAAAAAGAGCTACAATATGCAAGCATTGTCAAAGGGATGTCGCAGGCAAATAAATTTCATCATAGTAACGCTATGCTTGGTAGAGACAAGGCATCCCTTGTCTCTACCAATTCATAATTCATCATTTCCAATACCCCCCTACCCTATTCTGTGAACTATAGCCGAAGCAGAGACAATCTTTACCTTTTTTTTAATATCCGGCAGCATTTCAGAAAAAATTTTGTATGTTAGAGTATAGGGGTGAGCTATACCAACAACTTCTCCCTGCTGTATGGCTGCATTGAGAAGCCGTTTAATCTGCTTGCGAATAAAGTCAGGTGTCTGTATATGGTCAATAAAAATATTTCGTTCAGCAAAAGGAATTTTTAAAAGACGGGCTGATGAGCGGCATGTTGTTTCTGCGGTTGTGCGGCTGTCGATAAAAAAAAGGCCTCTTTTTTTAAGGATGGAAAAAATCTGATTCATCCTGTCCGATTCTGCTGTCATTTTTGATCCCATATGATTGTTGACTCCTTTTATGGAGGGTATAAAATTCAGGTCATCATTTAAAGTCTTTATGAGCTGATCAGGCGACATTGATGTCAAAAGCGCGCCAGGCCCTGGATTAACCCTGGGATACTCAATCGGTTCCATTGGAAGATGGAGCATTATTTCAATGCCATTTTTGCGTGCAGAATCGACAATCTGTTTGGCAAAAGGGCTATGTGGCAGGACAGAAAAGGTAAGGTTTACATCAAGTTTAATAAATTTATTGGCAATTTTACGATCATACCCGATATCATCAATAATAATGGCTACTTGAGGTGTTTTATCCGGTTTTTTTGGCACAGGCAAAGAGACCGGTTTATGATTTAAATCTTTATGAGCCGGAAATACTTCATATTGAGGTGCGTTTTTCACAAAAGTCTTGCGAGGCTGAGGTTTATGAAGCGGAGGCTTATGTGATGAAGGTTTCCGGGCCAAAGGTTTATCAGGTAAATGCTTGCGGTCTAAAGGTTTGTGCCCGATATTTTGTTCTGTTCCAGAGCTTTTAATGTAATAATTGGCAATAAATCCGGCCGAACTGACTATTAATATTAAAACAGCCAGTCCGGTAATTAGACGCATTATCTGATTTTTCTGATTTGCAGAATTCTTGCCTTTTCCGGATTTTTGGTTTATTTTATTTTGTTTTGTTTGAGGTTTTTTTTTAGCCATCTATACTATTTTTTTTCTTCCCCACCCTTCAGTATTTCATATCCAACAAGAATATCCAAAGCTCGTATCACCTGATTATCCGTCATAAGGGTTTCAAGTTTAAGATTACCATGTTTGCTTTGAATTCCGGGCTTTTTCTTTTTTTCGGAGTTATTTTTTTCAGATTTCTTTTTTTTATCTTTTCCAGGCTCGGCATTAAGATGATTTTTAAGGTCTTTCTCCTTCAGAAAAATATTTTTCGTATCATCTGCATCATCTTCTTCGATAATTCTTTGTTTTACGACTATATCCGGTTCAATACCCAAGGCCTGAATAGATCGTCCGTTAGGGGTATAGTATCTGGCAATTGTATATTTAAGGCCATATCCCTCTCGCAAGGTCTCTACAGTTTGCACAGATCCCTTGCCAAAAGTTGTTGTTCCCAGTATCAGCGCCCGTTTATGATCCTGCAGTGCCCCTGCAACGATTTCCGAAGCGCTGGCACTTCCGCCGCTGACCAGAACCACCATAGGGTATTTACGATCTATTTCATCATAATGGGCTCTATAATTTTTTGTATGTTTCCTCTCCCTGCCCTTGATTGAGACGATAATACCATCTTCAAGAAAGAGATCCGAAATCATTACAGCCTGGTTCAAAAGTCCGCCTGGATTACCACGAAGATCAAGAATCAAACCTTTAATTCCGGTATCACCAGCTTCGAGGCTTTCCAATGCTTTGATCATATCTTTTGTAGTATTATTCTGAAAATTGGTAACCCTGATATATCCATATCCGGGTTTTAGAGTGATTGATTTAACACTCTCAATAGGTATAATATCTCGTACCAGATTAAAGACTATCGGTTCAGGAGTTCCTTTGCGAAAAACGGTTATAACGACCTTTTCACCCTTTGGACCTCTCATCTGTTTTACAGCTTCCCAAAGTATCATATCCTGAGTTGATTTGCCGTTTATTTTTATAATTATATCTCCGGTTTTAACTCCGGCTTTACAGGCAGGCGTATTCTCTATCGGCGAAATAACCGTAAGTAGACCTTTCGGCATACTGATTACAATACCGATACCTCCGAATTTACCCTTTGTATCTACCTTCAGATCTTCAAGAGCTTCAGGCGGCAGGAATGAAGAATGGGGGTCAAGGCCATGGACCATGCCCTGAATAGCTTTTTGTATCAGCTCTTTGGTATCTACATCGTCTACATAATTTTTTTCTATGAGATCCAGAACATCGGAAAATGTTTTCAGCCCCTTGTAAGTTTCTTCATTATTTGCGGAAATACTCCCGGAATAACCAGCTCCTATTGTCCAGAATATTATAGCACCTGTCAGGACCAGCCATAGTTTCAAATGTCGATTTTTAGTAGCTTTCATTTTTTATCCCTTACGGTCTTTATTTATCCATTTAAGCGGATTAATCGGTTTGCCGTGATGGCGTATCTCAAAATAGAGACTCGGACCGATTTTTGATCCTGCATCTCCTACTGTAGCAACAACATCTCCTTCCTCAACAATATCTCCTTTTACAATAAATATTTCTTCCGTATGTGCGTAAAGTGTATAATAATTATCACCATGATCAATGATGATCAGATTACCATAACCTTTAAACCATTTTGCAAAGAGTATTTTTCCATTAGAAACAGCACGAACAGGTTCACCTCTTTCACCTTTAATATCTATACCATTATGAAAACCGGTTACATTGAATTTTGTATTTGTATAAGAACCGAAAAAATTTACAATCCTGCCTTTTAGAGGCATTTTTAAAGATCCTTGTAAAGAGCTGAATCTACGCGCTTTAAAATCGGAATCAGGCTTAAGCCGTTTAAACTTTAAATTTAAGGATTTTATTGTATTATCAAGTGCATTTGCTGATTCTCTCAAGGAACTCAAAGATGCCAGTGCTAATGACCTTTTATTACGAAATTCATCAAGAAGTTTCGATCGCTCAGCCTGCTCACGTGAGATAACTATTATATGATCATCAATCTTTTTTTCAAGTAACAAATTTTCTTTTTTTTGTGACTTTAATTCATTTTTAACTCTCTGAAGCTGAAACATGGTATCCATAAGATCTTTGCGAACATCTTCATCATAAGCAAGTATTCGTTCAAGAGCTCTTTTTCTTTGATAGAGTTCATAGATGGAATCCGAAGAAGCAAGAATATAGATCCCGCCGAGAGAATCAAGTTTATACAATGCAACAAGACGCAATAGAATATAATCTTCATAACTTTGCGCCTCTTTATTTAATCTATTATATTCTATTTCTATTTTATCGATCTTTTTTTCAAATTCTTTAATCTCTTTTCTGAACAATCGAAGCTTTTTTCTTGAATCATTCAAAGATAGTTCCAATCTGTCGAATTTCGCTACAAGTTCTGCTTCCTTTTTTGTATATGACTGAAGATTCGTTTTTTTTTGTTCAATCTCCCTGTTAATATTTTCAGCTTCATTTTTAACAAGATCTACTGTTGAAAAGTTATCACCTTTATCTTTTTCGATTCCATTTATATGGATAATCTGTATATATTTTTTACGATTCCGCACATAACCGGTCGAACCTTTATACAAAACTTTAAGCCAGCCTTTTTTATGCTCAAGAATTTCAACTCTGGAGCCACGCTCAAGTCTGCCAAGAGGGATACCTTGCTTGCCGGGTTTTGGGCGTAAATTAAGATTCCTGACAGTAACAATACCTATCTCCTTTAATGTATCGGCGCAGATCGGCAAATCAGGCTTGATCAAAACCAGGCAACAAACAATCGAAATAAAAAATATATTTATATTTTTTTTAACTGTGTAAAAGAGAGAAAACACCCTATCCATCCAATAAGCATACTGCCTAATATCATTAAACAGCTTATCGCAAAAGAAAAGAATCTAAGACTGACAAATCCGGTTAATACATACCCCGATAAATTTGAAGATATAAAAATAAAAGATATATACAATAGAGCAATGCCTGTTATTCCTCCACAAAGCCCCTGCATCAGCCCTTCTATATAAAAAGGTATCATGATAAACTTTTCAGTTGCTCCCACAAGA
>JAGGWL010000214.1 GCA_021157555.1 Deltaproteobacteria bacterium
GCTGTCGAGTTCCTCTAACGCTATTAATAGTCTCCGCGCTTCGCGCTCCACCTATCAATAGCGTTAGAGCCGACTCCTCTTCTCGGTGTCTACGCAAGCAAGCTTGCTCTGCCACCTGCGATGCTAGCGGCTCAACAGCGGCCGTTCGGCTCCAAATATGGAGAGAATATATCAAATGGCATACTTATCTTTGAAGGAATGACATAATTGTCAATTGGAGCCTTACCTCATTTACCCATTTTTTCTGTTTACAAAACGATATGTCCATGTTAAATAATATTATCTGTGAATTTTTCGTAAATAAAGTACCTTAACAAGGGTGAATGAAATGCTTATTGAATTTAGCGTAGGGAATTATAGGTCATTTAAGGATGTCGTCACATTCAGTATGGTGGCTGCTAATTTGAAATCAAAAGATCCGAAACTAGACGAGAACAATATATTTAATTATAGAAAATCAGTGAACTTGGTAAAAACAGCGGCCATTTATGGTGCTAATGCGAGCGGTAAAAGTAATTTTATAAAAGCGCTTGATTTTATGAAAAAATTTATCCTCAACTCTTCGAAAGAGACTCAGATTGCTGAGGAGATTAACGTAGAAAATTTTAGGCTATGCACATCAACGGAGACTCAGCCCTCATTTTTTGAGATTGTTTTTGTTATTGGAGAGATTAGATACAGATACGGTTTTGAGCTTGACATGGAAATCATTCGGTCTGAATGGTTATTCCATGCAAAGCATAAGGAAACAAACCTTTTTCACAGAACCCCTGAAGGAATTTATGTGAAAAATACTTTTAAAGAAGGCAAAAAATGGACAACAGATACGAGACCAAATGCTCTTTTCCTGTCTGTATGTGCCCAGTGGAACGGGGAAATTTCAACTAAAATATTAAAATGGTTCATGAATTGTGGGATAATTTCAGGACTAGATGACATTGGTTATAGGCCTTACTCTGTAGGGCAACTGGAGGATCCGAAGACAAAAGAAAAGATTTTATCTTTTGTTCGGGACTTTGATTTAGGTATTTCAGATTTAAATGTCAAACACACTGCTGTCACAGAAGAGTCTCTTCCGAAAGGTCTACCAGAACCACTACATAAATTCTTAATAGAGCAAGGCGGTCAACATACTACTGTAAATACAGTCCATAAAAAATTCAATGAAAAAGGTGAACATATCGCAGACGAGATATTTGATCTAGATAAACACGAGTCTGATGGTACACGAAAAGCTTTTTCATTCTCAGGTCCACTATTAGATGTTATTGCAAACGGGAAAACACTGATCGTTGATGAGTTGGACGCAAGATTTCATCCTATTATCACTCAAGCTATTGTCCAAATATTTCAAGATCCGCACATGAATAAATATAATGCGCAATTGATTTTCGCTACTCATGATACAAACCTATTAAACAATAAATTTTTCAGACGTGATCAAGTTTGGTTTATGGAAAAAAACAGGTTTGGCGCAACTGATTTATATTCTTTAGTAGATTTCAAAATCAGGAATGACGCATCTTTTGAGAAAGACTATATTGCAGGGAAATACGGTGCAATTCCTTTTTTAGGTGGCATAAAACGTTTAGGAGATTGAAAATGCATAAAGTAAGATCTATCGATCTCAAACGTAAAAAAGATTTTAGACCTACTCGTAAAAATTTCCTCATTGTCTGTGAAGGTGAAAAAACTGAGCCAAAATATTTTGAAGGATTTCGCCTATCTAAAGATATTTACGATCTCGAAGGGTTAGGTACCAACACTGTTAGTTTAGTAGAACAAGCAATCAAACTGAAAAATCGTAAAGACAAATCTTATGATCAAGTCTGGTGTGTATTTGATCGAGATTCATTCCCCCAACAAAACTATAACAATGCTTTTACCTTAGCGGAGAGAAACAATATCAAGATCGCTTATTCAAACGAAGCTTTCGAAATATGGTATCTATTACATTTCCACTACCATGACGCTGCAACCAGCAGGGGATCGTATAAAAAAATGTTGACAGAGCGGCTTGGGTTTCGATATGAGAAAAATGACCCTAAGATGTACGACCATCTAATATCAAAACAAACAACGGCTATTAAAAATTCGATGAAATTATTTGATTCATATGCCAACCATTTGCCTGCCAATGAAAATCCATCCACTACCGTTCATGAGCTAGTACAAGAACTTAATAAATATATCGTTTAGCTTGCAACCATTCAAATGTCACTCCAAACTGTCTCTGGAACAATGGGTCAGATTCGATTGCTTTTTGTCAAGGGGTAAATCTGACTTCCGGAATTCCGGGACAGATTCCGGGGACAGATTCCGGAGACATCATACTTAATTAATGAAAACAACAAAAGCTGGGTCAATATGTCTTTTAAAGACCTGACCCCATTACTTCGCCCCATTACTTTCGCGAACCGTTACAAAACTAAGCCCCCGACACAAATCAATTTCACTCTACGATGCCATCAACAATGGTTGATAAATTTGGCGATTTAAGCAGAACTTCCGGTAAAGCGATATTTCTACAGTGATTGTTGATACGGCCCAATTGATAATAAAGACATCATCCAGCCAACCAACAAAAGGAATGAAGTCGGGAATAATATCTACGGGGAAAACGAC
>JAGGWL010000334.1 GCA_021157555.1 Deltaproteobacteria bacterium
GGCATAGGTTTGGTGGTGTATCACAAGGAGCTGGCTGTGAGGAGATTAGAAGTAGTAAATAAACCCTTCTTAGTAGAGGTCTCCGGATTTTTTGATTAATCTGCTGGTGTACAATAAGACATCAGTTTAGAATTAAGGAGTATTTTTTATATGTCGCCATCAGTTGTTGCCTTGGATTCGATCATTCTTTCTAACTTATATAAGTTTATCTATAATTCAATGTCTAATGACCACAGACTAAAAAATATTGAGATAAAGCCAATTGATCATTTTTTACATGGTGCTAAGTGCCTGTTGGCAACATTTGAGTTTCATGGAGATTCAAATAATTCTCTTTCTCGACCTCTTTTTCTACAAATTGTATTTGGGCAGATGAAAATTACAAGATTGCTTATTTTCAACACTCATTACATTTGCATGTCAGTTCAAGAAAATGAAAAGGTGGATAGATTAACGGCAGAAACTTTATATGCGATTCAACCAATACCAGTGAAAAAGTTTAGTCATGAATCATATGATGTACAAGCAAGCCTTATAGAATCCGCAATTAAAGAATCAATTTCCAATGCTCTGTTTGCTTATTCTGAACAACTTAGAAATATTATGAATGGTTAATTTGAATTCATAGAAAGATGATTTCACGATAATCCCTCAGTGAAGATAGGGGGGGCTTGATTAGTGATTAAAGCATGATTTAAATTAAGATTAACGCACTGATCAAGACGCGACTCCAGGCACACGCACAAGTACTTGTTCACGGTGCCGCTCAGCACCGTGCTATGCAATAAAGGAAGACGATGAATTTCAAGATAATTGAACATAAGTGTAAATATTTTATCGAGTATGTTGATAAAATGATTCAGCCGAGTGCGGATGAATTCTTCAATTTAGTAGATGTAAATCAGTTGAAAATTTATAAGACTTTTTCGTTCAATTCTATTTTAGCTCATGCGATTGATTACATGGCTCTAATAGCGAATACGATGTTGATCGAAAATAACCAGAAATCAAAACGCCGCCCGGAATATGTAAAAACTTTTGACCAAAAGTATATTGTTGAAGGTGCGGAACACATTAACCATAAATTTAGGCTTGTTGATGCAATTAATAATTCATTTAAACATGTCGAACTGGTATCCTATTCAAATTTCCTGGTATTTAATCAGATTGATAGAATAAAGGCAAAAAAAATATAAAAAATGGTCAGGGGGGTAGACACAATGAAATAATGACATTAATATGATAATATGAGCCCTTCAGAGATAAAAGAAATCCTTCATAAGATAGATATTAGCCCCGGTGAGGTTGGTAATAAAAAACTAACCGAAGCGTTACCTATTCTTTTTCAGCTCATTGAACGTTTGAGTCAAGAGAATGAAAAATTAAAAGTAGAGAATCAGCTGTTGCGGGACGAAAACAACGTGTTAAAAGGGGAACAAGGCAAGCCCAAGATTCGAGGCAATAAAAAGCCGGATGAAAACATATCTTCCGAAGAAGAGAGAAAGAAAAGGAAGAAGAAAAAAAAGAAAAAATCAAAGGCAAAAAAGCACAAAATCAAAATAGATCGAACTGAGATATGCAAAGTTGATCGATCTAAACTGCCGCAAGATGTTGTATTCAAGGGGCATGAAAGTGTTATTGTTCAAGAAATTCTGATCAAAACAGATAATGTAGAGTATAAGAAGGAGGTTTTTTACTCAGCTTCTAAGAACAAGACCTATGTGGGCCAATTACCTGCTTCGGTTACAGGGGAATTTGGTCCCGGAGTGCGGTCATTGGTATGCACGCTTAAATATGTGGGTAATATGTCGGAGCCAAAAATTCTGGAACTCCTTGAGAATTGCGGAATATTCATTTCACAATCAACAATTTCTCGTATTCTCACAAATGACGAGTCCGGATTTAACAAAGAAAAAGAGGATATTTTTCGTACTGCTCTGGAAACGACGCCATTCCAGCAAATTGATGATACCACGGTAAGAGTCAACGGCAAAAATCAATACTCACAAATTTTATGCAATCCATACTATATGGCCTTTTTTACCGTCCCCCACAAAAACCGTTTGACCATCCTTGATATATTGCTCTGTGGCAAAGAAAGGACATATATTTTTGACTTAAATGCCTTTTGTTTACTTTCAGAATTGAGAGTTTCAAAGAAAATTATCAATCATATTTCGGATTTGACAGATGAGAGGGAAATCTCAGAAGCGGAAATGCAAGAGCTGCTGAACATAATTTTTCCCGATGCAAAAAAGGGCAAAAATACCAGAACAAGAATTTTAGAAGCAGCTGCAATAGCCTTTTATCATCGCCAAACAGAAGTTCCAGTTGTTAACATCCTTTTGAGTGATGATGCACCTCAATTCAAAAAGCTTACTGCGGAACACGCACTGTGCTGGATTCATGAAGGAAGGCATTATAATCGGTTAAGCCCGATTGTTCCC
Source organism: Deltaproteobacteria bacterium (assembly GCA_021157555.1). Taxonomy (GTDB): domain Bacteria; phylum Desulfobacterota; class Desulfobacteria; order Desulfobacterales; family BuS5; genus BuS5. Next base: position 2,448 of record JAGGWL010000334.1, read on the forward strand.
TTTAATGTTGATGAACTTAAAAAGTTTAAGACCCATTTCTGGGACTACTATGGGGATCTTTTAAAATACAAAGACAATCCAAATCCTGAAACAGCAGCAAAGTTATCGTCTGAATTCGATAACCTGTTTTCCACAAAAACCGGTTATAATGATTTAGATGATCGGATAGAAAAAACCAGAAATAACAAAAAAGAGCTTTTGCTGGTTCTTAAACATCCCTGCTTACCATTGCACAATAATAATTCGGAACTGGGCGCAAGGGTAGAAAAACGCAGGCAAGACGTCAGTTTGCAAACAAAATCAGATGAAGGGACAAAGGCTAAAGACTCATTTTTGACTATTACTCAAACCGCAAAGAAGCTGGATGTTAACGCTTACAAATACATATACGATCGGATTTCTAAAACGTTTAGCATGCCGTCTCTTGCCGATCTAATTCTTCAGAAGTCACTGCCACAGATAGAATAAGGCACGTTTTCGAAATTATTTAAGTTTGTCAATATATTTTTGAACTTAACTACAGGATGTTATAGTCTTACCGTATCCTTATAACAAATATCTGCGCCCGCAATTTTGTGTAATTTTTTTCCCCACACGCATTGCTGCCCTCAGGAATATATTCGTGAAAATATTTGGGCAGGTAAGTGGGCGACCCGAACCCTTTTCCAGGGTTTTTGAATATGATACGATTATACTGCCTATATTGACCTGAGGGCAAATTGGTGCCGACAATCGGAGAAGCCCATCGGCCAAAGCAGGAAAATAATTGATATACTGTTCCCGAAATTCACTTTCCCTATATCCAATTTTACCCTTATACGAAAGCTTTGCGATATATTCCCATATTGGATATCCATGGTCGAAAATATGTAATTCCGCCAGGAAGTAATTTGTGGATGCCGATAACCGATATCCCTTCATTAAGAAGGCTGTCGAAAATTCTCCCTAAAATTTTTTTTTGCAGGCTTATACTCGACTATCAAGTTTTTTTCAGTTGACTGAATTTATTGGATATTTTTAAACTGCGATTTCAACCCCCTATCAATAAATTCAACAAGTTACCTTTTGAAGGTGTAAAAACAAAATATTTGCATCA
>JAGGWL010000086.1 GCA_021157555.1 Deltaproteobacteria bacterium
AAAAAGGATTTTGAACTGATGATGAGCATGAAGCGCGATGACAAGTCGGATTCAGCCAATAGCGTTTAACACCATTGAAAGTTCAGCATTTCTATATAAAATGGGTAATTATCACAATTGAAATCATTATACATAAAATTACTAATATTAATATGCCCGGGATTGTTTTCCAGGCATTCAGCCAGGTTCCACCTTTGACCATAATCTTGTTACGTTCACCGTCAAACCAGCGTCCAAGCACTAAAGCAGATATCACTATTGCCGCGCATTTAATATAAAATAGCAAATTAACCTCAATTTTATTGAATTTTTTTTATCCCCGTTCCTAACGATCCATCTGATATGGCAAAAATAGAGCATAACCTGTTGTTTTGTCAAGATTAATATTTTTATTTTTTACATAGCTCCTAATATAAAATGAAACTAAAAAAAAATGCGATAACCAAGAAAGAAGATGGAATCAGCGTACAGGAGTGCATATCTGGGCGGAGGAACGGTTTCAGGATTCTACATATTTCCACCTTTTTCCACTAATTATTGATTTCCTTTTATGTCTACATTTAAACCAGTTAGATTTGGAAAATATTTACTTTATAACAAAATTGCCACAGGTGGAATGCCTGAACTGTATCGGGCAAAAATCACTGGAGTTCAGGGTTTTGAAAAACTTGCCAATTTTACAGGGGTAGATTTAAGATATATTAAAAATATTCAACAAGCCAGGAATTTAGAAAAAGCAAAAGGTTTGCCCTTAAATTAAATCTATAAATATTTCGTCACCGTTAATAACCTACTGTAATTCTTATCTAATTTTAATGTATCGTTTAGATGACTTTTTATATAACCCCTATGTCCTGACTGGCACAACAAAGAATGAAAGTGCATATTTTGTGGATTTATTTATTTCCGGCAACCTAACGTCTCAATCCAGTTCCCTACCCAACACGTGATTGTAATAACTACGATTGCGATTAAAAGGTGTTCGCCTATAATCTTCCAGGGTGCCTCGCCCTGTGATTTTGCGATGAAATAGCTCAGAAGAGACAAAATGGACAGTCCCCATATCAAATTGACAACTATGGCAGCAGATAGGGATAGAAAAAAAACAGGAATCACAAATGTCATAGAGATTATAAATTTTGTCAAAAAGGTCGTAATAGTAGCCCCCCAAATATGCTTGGCGGTGTTAGTGTTATCTGCTTCCTCAGCAACATGAATTCCCAATGCATCTGAAAATGCATCTGCAATGGCGATTGTTAGAATACCGGCAAGTACCACAATCCTGGAATGCGTCCCTGAGTGAAGACCGATCATAAGACCAAGAGTAGTGATGACCGCTGATGTCAGCCCAAACGAAATACCTGTTCTCAACCAATGCTTCATTTGTTGCATCTGTTTCGTCCTCGTTCCCTATGAACGAGGACGAAATAATTTCCCCAACTATGCATCACAGCTTCAGGCCATCTTTGCCCGATCTCAAATCACAAAAATATTAAAATAGCTTGCTATTCCTTCAACTTTTGTGATTTGAGATCGAACAAACCTAACCTAAATCTATGCGCCTACTTGTGGAAGTTATTTCGTCCTCGTTCCTTAGTTTAAAATCCGAGTGTTTAGTTCCTATATGATAATCGAATAATTTTATAAATATAGCGTATAATATAGCTTTTAAGCAATATAAAATAACATGTTTTAATAAAATTGCTCTGTTAAAAATAGAAACATAACTTGTCAAGAAAAAAAAATGATGATATTTTGGTACAAATTATCCAAAGTAGGTATATAGGTTTAGGTTAGATTTGTTTCGTTCACGTTCCTTAATCTTTAGAAAGCACAGAAGAGGAAAATAATGATAGACCGTATTTTTCATTTATCTGAATCTAATACCGACTTTCGCACAGAAATTCTTGCAGGCATTACAACTTTTCTTACGATGTCTTATATAATTTTTCTGCAACCTGCGGTAATGTCAGGCTGTTTGTTTGGATTTGATACTGGAATGGATTTCGGCGCTGTGATGGTAGCCACATGTGTAGCGGCAGCTTTAGCAACATTTATTATGGGGTTCTATGCCAGATACCCTATAGCCCAGGCACCGGGAATGGGAGAAAATTTCTTTTTTGTTTTTTCAGTAATACCGGCTGCGGCGGCCTTACCGGTCGTTCTTGCTGGCGAGGCATCTGCATGGCAAGTGGCTCTGGGAGTTGTTTTTATTTCAGGCATAGCATTTTTTTTACTCTCTATCACCGGTGTCAGGGAGATGATAATTAATGCCATCAGCCCAAATTTAAGAATAGCCATTTCTGTTGGAATAGGCATGTTTATTGCGTTTATCGGTTTCCAGAATGCCGGCGTTATTATTAAAGATCCATCAACCGGAGTGAAACTGAACAAATTTTTCAGCTCTCCTGATTTGATTATATTTTTTTTCGGGCTACTGCTGACAGCTACGCTTCTTGCAAGAAAGATCAGGGCCGCCATTTTATGGGGAATAGCCGGAGCAACATTATTAGCTATTATACTCAAGCTGTTATTACCGCATATTTGTGATGTAACTCAGATTAATGTTATTAAGGATTCGATGCTCATGACAAGGTTTACTCTGCCTGAGCCGGGAAAAAATATAATAAATTGTCTGGTGGACATACCACCTTCACCATTACCCACGTTGATGAAAATGGATATTAGGCATGCTCTTTCCCTGACCATGCTTCCATTTATTATGATATTTCTTTTTATGGATATATTTGACACAATCGGCACGTTAATAGGAGTAAGCGAGCAGGCCGGCTTTATGAAGGATAATCGGTTACCGCGTGCAAACCGGGTGTTACTTTCAGATGCGGTCGGGACTGTAGCGGGTGCCTGCATGGGGACAAGCACGGTTACAAGTTTTATAGAAAGCACAGCCGGAGTTGAACAGGGCGGCCGAACAGGTCTGACCGCCGTTACCGTTGGAGTTCTGTTTATTGCGGCGCTTTTTTTTAGTCCTCTGGTGAATATGATAGGGAGTTACCCACCCATTACAGCACCGGCTCTTGTGGTTGTCGGAGGAATGATGTTTAAAAACATTGTAAAGATAGACTGGAAAGATTTGAGTGAGTCAATGCCGTGCTTTCTTATTATTTTAGGAATTCCACTCTCATATTCCATAGCAGATGGCCTTGCTTTGGGCTTTATCTGCTACCCTGTAATTAAATTGTTCAGCGGGAGGGGAGGGGAGGTTCAGTGGTTTGCTTATCTTCTTGCAATTGTGTTGCTGGGATATTTTCTGTTTGTTCGTGTTTTAGTTTAAGAAATAGTTCATAACTTACTGAGGAGGCAAGCAAAACGAAAATACAAAATAACAGAATGTATTATTTTTTAATTACGCTTACTATTGCTTCAACTGTAGGGCTTCAGGCGTGGAGAACCCTGTTTAATAATTTTGCTGTAGAAATAGCAGGCATGGAAGGCAGTCATATCGGAATGCTTCAGTCTATTAGAGAGATTCCCGGTTTCCTTGCCTTACTGGCTGTTTATATACTTTTCTTTATAAAAGAATACCGTCTTTCCGCTCTTTCGATTATATTGCTTGGTTTCGGCGTTGCGCTGACAGGCATGTTTCCTACTTATACCGGCCTGATTATTACAACCCTGATCATGAGTTTCGGCTTCCATTATTATGAGACCACCAATCAATCTCTGGTTCTTCAATATTTCGATATAAAGACCTCTCCTCATGTATTTGGCAAACAGCGGAGCATAGCGGCGGCGGCCAATATCGGAATCGGAATTTTTATTTTTTTAATATCGCCAGTATTAGATTATACCCGTATTTATCTGATTATTGGATTTTTTGTTTTTGCAGCGGGAATTTGGGGCTTTTTTCAGAACCCTGCTGATAAACATATTATTCCCCAGCGGAAAAGAATGATTTTCAGAAAAAAATACCTGCTCTTTTATTTTCTTACCTTTATGGCAGGCGCCCGGCGACAAATTTTTGTGGCCTTTGCGGTTTTTCTTATGGTAAAAAAATTTAATTTTTCAATTCGCGAGATTACACTGCTTTTTGTATTTAATAATATGATCAATTATTTTCTTAGTCCTTTGATAGGGAAGGGGATAGTCAGATTCGGAGAAAGAAAAATTCTGACTTTAGAATATACAAGTCTTATTTTTATTTTTTGCGGCTATGCCCTGGTTCATTCCAGACTGCTGTTGGCAGCTCTTTATATTCTGGATCATATTTTTTTCAATTTTTCTATTGCCATCAGGACATATTTCCAGAAAATAGGGGATCCGAGAGATATTGCGCCGAGTATGGCCGTAGGTTTTACCATTAATCATATTGCTGCGGTTGTGTTGCCGTTCGTAGGCGGGCTTTTATGGATGGTCGATTACCGGATACCATTTATAGCTGGAGCTGTCATGAGTGGCATATCTCTTGCGGTAGTGCAAAGGATAAGAATTTAGAATTAAAACAAAGGAAAAGTATGAAATTTAAAGAGACAGCCTTGTATCCCTGACAGATATTAAAGCCGACCTCGCAGCTTTAAAAATCCTGCTGGAATCCATGGACCGCCCACGGCTGATGGTGTTGATCAGGGAATATGACGGCCAGTATGCCGAAAATGCTATTACTCGACTATCAAGTTTTTTTCAGTTGACTGAATTTATTGGATATTTTTAAACTGCGATTTCAACCCCCTATCAATAAATTCAACAAGTTACCTTTTGAAGGTGTAAAAACAAAATATTTGCATCA
>JAGGWL010000202.1 GCA_021157555.1 Deltaproteobacteria bacterium
AGATGTCAGGACTGAGCTATGGTGAAATTTGAAAACCTCTGGCTGTTTGAGCGCAGCGAGTTTCAGAGGTTTTCAAATTTTATTATAGCTCAGTGTTTGGTCGAAATTAGAGCCAAGCCCAAATATTGTCATTAAAGCTTATAAAAATTTCCATAATTAGAATTGCTGAAATACTTTACACTTAATCGTAATTTGTGATACATTCCTTTTTAATGATAATATTGAAAAACCTAAACAAACATTATAAATCAATTCAGGCTTTAAAAAATGTTCATTTACATATAAACAGGGGTGAACTTTTTGCATACTTGGGGCCCAATGGCGCTGGCAAAACCACCACCATCAGAATTATGACCGGCCTTACAAAGCTTTCATCCGGTACAGTTTTGCTCAATCGGTTTGACATTGAACAGGATCAGGTGGCCGCAAAAAAAGAGTCTGGTCTGGTGCCTCAGTCAATAAATCTGGATCAGGAACTAACTGTTGCAGAGAATCTTGATATTCATGGTATGCTTTATCAAATGCCGGTTAAGGCAAGAAGATCTAAAACAGATGAACTACTTGATTATATGGATATTACAGATCGAAAAAAAACTCTGGTCAAGCATCTTTCCGGTGGTCTTAAGCGCAGGGTAATGATAGCCAGGGCACTAATGCATTCGCCTAAAATTCTATTTTTGGATGAACCGACCGTAGGGCTGGATGCAAATATTCGCAGACGTATCTGGGCAATTGTAAAAAAAATTCAACAGGACGGGACTACCATATTTCTTACAACGCATTATATTGAAGAAGCGGAATTTCTGGCACAAAGAGTTGCCTTTCTCAATAACGGAGAAATAGTTGCCCTGGATACTCCAAAAAATCTTATGCAAAAAATGGGAACATGGGCAATAGACAGGCTTGAAGAAAGCAACATGGAAACAACATATTTTCAAACAAGAGAAGCAGCAAAAAAATTTATGGCTGATCAGAAACAAAGTTTTACCTTAAGGCATGTCAATCTGGAAGATGCCTTTCTTACATTAACAGGAAAAAAAGTTAAATGATTCACGGTTGTTTGGCAATCTATTATAGAGAGCTCATGATAATGAAGCGGCGGCTGCCCAAGATGATCGCCACCATGTCGGTTTCACCGCTGCTCTATTTAATAGCATTCGGCTATGCCATGGGAGAGAATGTAAATGTGGACGGATGCTCATATCTAGAATTTTTGCTCCCTGGTCTAATTGCAATGAGCAGCATGACACAGGCATTTTCCATAGCCAGCGAGATTAATATCGCCCGTTTTTACTGGCATATATTTGAAGAATTCCAGGCTGCTCCTATAAGCAATATTTCTTATGTTGCCGGAGAAGTCCTGGCTGGAATGACAAGAGCATTTATCTCTATTTTTATTATACTTATATTAGGATATTTTTTCGGAGTTGTACTCTCATGCAATTTTTTCTTCTGGCTTGCCATTATATTAAACAGCTTTATTTTTGCTTCTCTCGCAGTCGGAATGGCAATGCTGGTAAAGTCACACGCAGACCAGTCGATGTTTTCCAGTTTTGTAATTACCCCCATGGCCTTTCTTGGCGGGACACTTTTTCCTATAGACAATCTGCCTATATGGGCGCAAAAAATTCTTTTCCTGCTTCCACTGACCCATGCATCAAAGGCAATTCGCGCGGCATCATTAGGAAACAGACCGGATTATTCTTCCTATATTATTCTTTTTTTAACAGGGGCATTATTTATCAGCATAGCTTTTTTATGCGTAAACAAAGCCAGAGATTAAAAAAACAATGAAAGGAATAATAGCTGTAGCCGTAAGCGGAGGGATTGATTCCCTGGTGGCTGCCTATATTCTTAAAAAGGAAGGCCGCCAGATAACAGGTCTACACTTTAAGACCGGTTATGAAACAAAGTCTGCAAAAGAAAGTATTGACATAATTGCAAAGCAGCTTGATATTTCCATTATAACAATAGATTGCGCAAAAGAGTTCAAATCAAAAGTAGTTGATTATTTTACAAAAACTTATCTGGCAGGCAAAACCCCTAATCCTTGCATGGTTTGCAACCAACTGATAAAATTCGGCACAATCCTGTCATGTGCCCGTGAAATTGGAGCATCTTCACTCGCTACAGGACATTATGCAAGAATAATCAAAGATAATAATGGAAGCTTACATCTTCTGAAAAGTGTCGATAAAATCAAGGATCAGTCTTACTTCCTGGCTCGCTTGACGCAGGAACAGCTTTCAGCAGCCATGTTTCCTCTTGGCAATTTTACAAAAACAGAAGTAAAGAATATGGCAAAAAGGGCAGGCTTACAAGCGGTTGTAAATAATGAAAGTCAGGATATTTGTTTTATTAAAGGCAAGACTTATGGAAACTTTCTGACAGCTCAAACCGGTTACAAAGCAAAAACAGGGGATATAGTAAATGGATCAGGTAATGTTATAGGTAAGCATAATGGACTCCACCTTTTTACAATCGGTCAAAGACGCGGCATTAACTGCCCCGCCCCCAAACCTTACTATGTAGTCGGGATTGATCCGGAGCATAACAGGCTGACAGTCGGCAGCAGTCTTGATCTTTTATCTACCGGCTTAAAAGCAATAAATATAAACTGGATCATCCAGCCTCCCGATTCTGCAATTTCAGTTGATACTCGCATCAGAGGACGTCATGTTCCTGTTCCATCCAAACTCTATCCAACAGGACGTGAAACAGCGGAAATCATATTTGAAAAACCACAATCTGCTGTGACTCCCGGACAGGGTGCTGTCTTTTATAAAGGCAATGAAGTACTCGGCAGCGGATGGATTGAAAAATTATAAATTAATGAAACGTTTTACAATTAAATCACTTGGCTGCAAAGTTAATCAATGCGAATCCGAAGCTATTGCCGATGCCCTGAAAAAATCGGGTATAGAAGAAATTTCTCCGGGATCACCTCAACACCTCGCTGATATTTGCATTATTAATACATGCACCGTCACACAAAAAGCATCCATGCAGTCAAGACAGGCTATCCGGCAGGCTATACGCGCCAATCCTAAGGCTAAAATAATCGTAACGGGATGTTATGCCGAAATAGAGCCTGAAGCGATAAAACAAATAAATGATACCTGCTCTATTATCGGACATTCCAAAAAAAATAAAATTACAGAAATTATTATAAATGGGAATCCTGCTAAAACCGCTCTTCCGGAGCAATCATGCTCAATTCAAAAAACAAGGCCATTTTTAAAAATCCAGGACGGCTGCAATGCATTCTGCACTTACTGCATCGTACCTTATGCCAGAGGCCGCAGTAAAAGCATGTCGTCTGAACAGGTTCTGGAAAAAATATTTTCATTACAAAAAAATGGCTATCATGAAACGGTTATTACCGGTATCCACTTAGGAACTTATGGCCATGATCTTAATCCTGCCACCGACCTTTATACTCTGCTAAAACAAATAGAACTTTCCAAACCTTCCTGCCGGATACGTTTAAGCTCGATAGAACCCCATGAACTAACTGATAATATAATTGATCTGGTTGCAAAATCGAATATCTTCTGCCGGCATTTCCATATTCCGCTCCAAAGTGGGGATAATTTTATTCTCGAAAAAATGCATCGGCCATATACAAGAGAATTTTTTAATGACCTGGTTTTTAAAATTCATAAATCCATTCCTGATGCCGCTATTGGAGTAGACATACTGGCAGGTTTTCCCGGTGAAACAGATAAAGCATTTGAGAATACCTATTCCCTGATCAAAAAACTGCCTGTAACATATCTGCATGTATTCCCTTTTTCACCCCGCCAGGGCACCCCTGCAGCAGAGTACCCTGATCAGATATCTCATGCAGTTGTAAAACCAAGAACCGCCAGGCTGCGTGAACTGGGAGTATTTAAAAAAAAAGCGTTCTATTCCAGCTCAATCGGAAAAATAGTAGAAATCATAATAGAAGGAAAAAGAACAAAAACCGGCTGCTTAAAAGGAGTGTCTTCCAATTATATACCGGTTCTTGTAAATGGTGAAGATGACCTGAAAAACTCAATAGTCAAAGTAAGGATAAACAAATTAAATGATAATTTTGTTGCAGGAAATATCCTAAAATAAAAATCTCTCCTTTTGCCGCATTATTCTTGAAACTGATTTTCTCCCAGCTTCTACAATGGGCTGAGATTGCTCCATGGAACGTAAAATTTCGTTAAATGCACTTTCAATCCACGGCCCTTTATGACAAACAAGAACCAGGTCGATATCTGCCAAAAGAATCTGTTTGATAATTATCTTGATATCATAATGCCCGGCGATTGAGCCCATATCAATGTCATCTGTCATAACCAGACCGTCAAACCCCATTTTCCTCCGCAGCAAATCTTTTGCAATAACAATTGAAAGACTTGCCGGCCATTCTGTGTCAATTCCGCTGTAAAGTATATGGGAGAGCATTATGCCGGCAACGCCATTATTGATTGCGGCTTCAAAAGGCGGCAGGTCAAAAGCAAAAAGCGCTTCAGAATCGACTTTCAGAAAAGGCATATCAATATGCGAATCAAGTGTCGTGCGGCCTATTCCAGGAAAATGTTTTGCAACAGCCATAATGCCGTTGCCCTGTAAATGTTTTATTACTGTAACCCCCATTTTTGACACCCACGCCGGATTATCGCCAAATGCCCTACCCTTCATAACACTTTCAACGCCTTTATAAGCCACATCAATCACAGGGGCCATATTCATATTGATTCTAACTCCGGAAAGTTCTTCCGCAGCAATAGTAGCAAACTCTTTTGCATCTTTTTCAGATTTCATGTGCGGATTCCCGGAAAATTGAGTAAATGGCTCCTTTAATCTGGCAACCTCCCCTCCTTCCTGATCGATTGCAATAAACAACGGTGGCTGCCCGCACGATGCTGCATAAGACTGCGCAGAGGAACAAAGCTTTTTGATCTGTTCGGGATTAGATAGATTTCCTGAAAAGAGAATAAGACCGCCTACCCTGAGCGTATCAATCAAAAATTTCAGGTCGCTGTTAAGTTCAGTGCCTTCAAATCCGGCCATTATCCTCTGGCCGGCCAACTGCTCTAATGTAAAGTTTGCAATATTCATTATTAAAAACTCAACTTTTTATTGGTTTCTGTCCACTTCTCCCACATAAAATTTTTTATATTTTTATCATCCTTGCTAAATTCTATATAATAAAAATTGCCGGATCTTATTTTTTCAAAACTCTGAATTCCAATCGGGTATTTTTTCATCTCTGATTCCTTTGTTTATTTGATCACGAAAGTACGAAAAAGATACTCTCGTTTCCACGCTAAACCATGGGGCGAGAGTAAAAACGCAATTTATGACCTTTCTAAATATTTGTAGAATGAAACATATAAAAAATTTAATCAACAAAATTAAAGTTTGCTTCAAATATGCCGATACTAAAGTTAACTTATTGCGTCCTCCATTACACAACGAAAGGTTTTAATTAACAAATAAAACTTAATTTGAAATTGATAGTTATTTCGTGTCCGTTCCTAACCAGGTAAGCATAACTGTAGCTGAAATGGACAAGGTTACTCAGCAGACTGCGGCAAATGCAGAAGAATCCGCATCGGCTTCCGAAGAATTAAACGCACAGGCAAAGCATATGAAAGAGATAGTGGGTGAACTTGTGAGCATAGTTGATGGGAATAACAAACAGAGTGAAAGTACCTGTTTAGAAACAGGATCAAAAATATCCAGGCTTTTTCTTGACAAAAGTACAAGTCAAGTGTTATCTGATACCCACTTAGGCACGTAGCTCAGGGGGAGAGCGCTACCCTGACACGGTAGAAGTCGTTGGTTCAAATCCAATCGTGCCTACCAATAAAAAACAAGAGGTTACGCTATTATAACGTAACCTCTTTTCTACTACAATCTTGCTACCACTTTTTTTAAAAACTGCTTTTTCCCTCCTACAGGTCACTTTCTGGTTTATGGCAATAAAGAAAACGGCTTAATTCTTGTAATTTCAGATCGGCCAAAAATACCCTGAAGCTGTGATACATAGTTGAGGAAATTATTTCCTCCTCGTTCCTTAGGGCTCGCGCAAAATCCTCAAAATAGCTCACTATTCTTGAAATCTGTTTTTTAAATTTACACTTGACTGTTATTATAAATCCACTATCATATAATTAGTATATGAACAAAAATCATCTTCAGACACAGTTTTAAATTTTTAATTTTGAGTGGGGAACCAGACAAGAACCAATACCTCAAAAGTGTCAACTAACAAATTAAGGATGCCAAAATAAGGAACGGGCACGAAATAACTTCCACAAGTAGGCGCACAGATTTAGGTCAGGTTTGTTCGATATAAAATTAAAAAAGTTGCAGGAATAGCGAGCTATTTCAAAATTTTATACCTATTTTAGATCGGACAAAGATAGCCTGAAGCTGTGATGCATAGTTGGGGAAGTTATTTCGTGCCCGTTCCTAAGCATAAGATTAAACTATAATGGAAAATAAAGATTATTATAAAATTCTCAACGTTACCAAAACTGCAAAGCCAAATGAAATAAAAGAGTCTTATCGCAAGCTGGCCTTACAATACCATCCGGATCGTAATCATGATGATCCTGAAGCAATCAACATGATGAAAATCATCAACGAAGCCTATGCAGTGCTTTCAGATTCCGATAAACGCCGTGAATACGACACTATGCAGCAACAGTTCGGAACAAATGCCTATTCCCAGTTCCGGCAGTCATATTCTGATCAGGATATTTTTAACGGTTCTGATATAAATCAAATTTTTGAGGAAATGGCTAAATCCTTCGGTTTGAGGGGGTTTGAAGATATTTTTAGCAATCATTATGGAAATAAATTCCATCGCTTTGAATTCAAAAGACCTGGCTTTTCTGCCAGGGGTGCTTTTTTTTCCGGCTCTCCGGGTCGTGGAAAACGGTGCCGACGATCTATTCCAAACTGCCGCCAGGCATTTTTGGCAGACAATGTTGGCAAACTGTCACGCTATCTTTTTAATAAATTAAGCAATCAGGAATCAGTTGAAGATGGTTCCGATCTCCGGGATGTCATCCACATTTCAAAGCAGGCAGCGCGCCGAGGTGATAACTATGCTTACAATTTAAAACAAAAATCTAAAAAACTAATTGTCAAGATACCTCCCGGCATACATGATGGGCAACAGATTCGCCTGGCAGGAATGGGACTGAACGGTAAAGGCGGCGGGCAAAGCGGAGATTTATATTTAAAGGTAAAAATCAAAAAACCGATGCTCGAAAAAATTAATAATTTTATCGCACGTCTGAAAAATTAAAGTCCGTTGATAATTTTTTCCAAAAGATAGAGCGCACCCCGGGCGCCCAGCAGACTTTTTTGAATTACATCCATATAACCATTCCCGGGGAGCGATATATCAATTCCGATTACCGGCAACCCGCACAGCCGCAAACGGGAAATAAAAATTTCACTGCCAAAGGCCACATCCGGCCTTACATCGGCAGCATCCATATTCCAGGCATTTTTACAGCCTGTATCTGAGAGAAATTTTTTTAGTATGTCAGCGTAATCATTATTCGTATCTCCTGTGCATATAGATACAGGAACCATTCCCAGCCAGGAATAGAGCCATTTTGTAAGAGGAAGCGCCATTGAAGGATCTGCGCTAACAGCAAAAGTTGCGCCTTTTGGAAGTCCTGTCAAAGAATTAAAACGGCTTAAAACTTCACAGCTTTGTTTACGTGCAGCAGCAAGAACTTTCTGAGCCGGAGAAGGATCGGCATCCACTCTGTTACAAACTTTTTTGATCCATGCTTCAGTTGCATCAAAACCGACAGGCGCTCCTTTTTCAGAAACGATTGATTCCTGCCCGAAGCGCTCCTTTAAAAAGGGAGTAATATGATCTGCAAATTCATCGTGAACCACCAGATTATATTCTGCAGATCCAAGTTTTTTCAGTTCTTCAACTCCGCTTCCGGCGCATAGCACTGAAACAACCCTGATTCCACATATTTTCAAAAGATAGCAGAGTTCATCAAGGCTCCCCTGCCAGTGCCGGTGATAAATCGACATACCAACCAGATTGACACTTTTACCTTTGAATTCAAGAGGCTGGGGAGCAAGCAGTTTAAGCGCCCGGATAACCGCTATCTGAAAACCGGTTGCAAAACTATCTGAAAATCCCGTACTTTCGATTGCAAAGCAGGGGACAGGCAAACCTGCCTGCTCAATAAAACGCTCAAGGTCATCTCCTATCAGCGCTGCTCCGGGAGAATTGACCACTGCAACCAGAGAATGACCTTTTTGAGCCACAACCGGCAAAATTTTTTCCAGTTTATTTGTTGCACCAAACACATAATCATGATCATCAAGATATGTCGCAGGCACCCTGGGTTGTCCAAAATAAAATTCTTCGGAATAGTAAAGAGGATCTAAAGAATCGACTCTTGGAAACTGACCGTCTGCAACTGCTCCGTGATAAAACTTGCAGCCAGTTGGACCGTTAAGAAGAACTGCCGCATCTTTAATCCCCTCAATCGCCATAATTGCACCTGTAAAACCGTCAGGTGTAATTTCAGGCAATTTTTTCAAATTCATATTTCCAACCTTCTTTAACTGGTGATTTCAGCAATGTAGCCCATCGTCTGGCAAAGACCAGACCTCCATAAAAACCAACATCAGGGCATAATGGTATTATGTCGGCGTGCAGATCCAGCGGAAGATTCTGAGGAGTATAATTATAGAGCAACAGATCCGGCTTTAACCGACGCAGATCATCATCCCTTTTTTGGGGAAGATAATTTGTCTCAACCTCAAACTTGTCAGAGTAACGCGTAAAAAAAAGGTTATCCTGAGAATAATTAAGTATACAAACTTTTGCAACCTCCATTCCCATATCAAAAGCAGTTTCCAATATCCAGTCAGTATCATGGATATAGGTAATTATCATAATACGCTTTCCCTCTAGAGCATTTCTGAAAGGCTTGATCATTGCCCTGTACTCTTCCCTAAAAAAATCAATAATCCTTTCGGCTTCAGCCTCTTTTCCAAAAAAAGCTGCTATCTCTTTTAGCCAGCGTTCACTCTCGTAAAAACCTATCGGAAAAGAATTTTGCGCAAAAGAAACCTGAAAGCGCTCTTTTAGAAAATCAATCATGACCCGGCCAAAATAATCATTAAAGGCAGGGAGATTCAAGCGGCCTTTTAAAAAACCCCGTAATGCTTTAATTGATGTCCGGCGCACAAACCTGCAGTTTACAGTTATCCCAAGCTTATTTAGCAGTTTTGAAATTACGGCAAAATTTATTTCCGTATTGTTGGCAATATTTTTTTCCGCAATAACATTAACAAGATTATCTTCCTGGCAAGCGCAAGGATCAATCAACGCTCCGGCTCCTTCCATGCAGGCATTAAGCACTCCCTGCATATAATCCCCCCGCAGATTCCCGTCCGTAGTAACAGGAATTATCGGTATCCCGAGATTTTCGGACGACACAATCCGGATGGCTGATTCAGGATCTTCGCCGATAAGACCGGAAGGACAGGTCGTCAATAAAAATACGGCCTGGGGTTTTTTTGCAATGGCCTGCCGTAATTTTTTAATCAGATCGTCTTTCCCCCCATAGATTACTACCCTTTCATCCATATCGGAACTTAGCATGGAGGGAAATAATTGTTCAGGGATAATAACATTTTTTTGATATAATGCTCTCAATCCGCCTGCCAGAATAGTCTGACAGGCTATATGCGAACAACTACGGGGGCCATGGACTACCGTAATGCTGTCATTGATCTGTGTGGTTGTACAGATAGCGCCCGTAAATGCGCATCCGTGCAGAGGTTCACGACAGAGCATGCTTTTAGAAAGAAAAACAGAACCGGCCAATCCGTTTTCCTGGTCCGAAACAGATAAAATACCCGGCTCCTCTTTTCCTGAATTCTCTTTTTCAGCACTATTGCTTTCAAGGATATCATGATCAATTTTTTTGTTCGTATCAATCCCGCCTTTCAAAACAATAGCTTCCAGAGCCTCATCTTCAAGCGGAGCTGCAGCAAACAGGTTGTTGTTATCCAAAAATCCCCTGGCCATTGTTTGAAATAATTCAGTTTCCGAAGATTCAGAAAAAGCTTCAACAATTGTTTTGTTCAGTTCTTCCGCTTTACGAAAAAGGTTGCTGCGTTGAATGGTATGCTTAACAGGAAGCCGAACAGCCTCGGAAAATCTGTATACTTTTTCTCTATCCTCTGTTTCACCCCTGCTGTTTAAAATAAGCCCCGCAGTTCTGTACGGAGATTCATCAAAATTTTTAACACCTCGTAAAATATTATTGGCAGCATAAATAGACATAAATTCTTCTGAAGTAACAATATAGACTATGTCTGCAAATCCTTTCCGCAGCGGAATGGCAAAACCTCCGCAAACTACATCTCCAAGAACATCGTACAGAATTACGTCAAACTCTTCGGTTTTAAGCCCAAGTCTGTCAAAAAGAGCAAAGGTGCTTAGAATTCCCCTGCCCGCACAACCGACTCCGGGTTCGGGACCGCCGGCCTCAGCGCATACAACACCTTTATATCCAGTGTGAAAAACTTCGGAAAGGCGCTGCCTTGAAGGTGGTACATCCCGAAGATAATCAAGAGCTGTCATAACCCTCTTGCCGTTCAGCAGCAACCTTGTCGAATCATGTTTGGGATCACAGCCTATTTGCAGCACATGTTTTCCCTGATCAGCAAGCGCCGCCGCAAGATTGGCTGTTATCGTCGATTTCCCGATACCGCCTTTACCGTAAATTGCAATTCGCATAATATTTAGTACCTTAATGCGGTTTTGAGTTTTGGGTTTTAGGTTTTAGGTTAAAAAAATGTAAGCGGTCAGCAGTGCTTCAAGTCTCTGCTTTATTTTTACATCAAATATCCAGTTTTTAAAAGAGATTGTTGACAAAATTATTTATTGACATGATATTATAAATTTTTAGGTGTGGGTCCCACGCTATATAACGGGAATGATAAACGATAAGGAACGGGGAAAAAATTATGAAAATATATACAGGCGGAGGGGATAAAGGAAAAACAAGTCTTTTTAGTGGTGAACGTGTGCCAAAAAACCATGAACGAGTAGATGCTTATGGTGATATTGACGAACTTAGCTCACTTTTGGGAGCATTAGCTGCGTTAATACCTGAGCAGGGACAGGGAATTGTTGAAGAAATTCATCAGATCCAGTCGGATCTGCTTAGTGCGGGAGCTATACTTGCAACTACTCCTGATTCATCTTCCTTTGACTCTCTGACAAAAATCGGTCTAGATAAAAGTAAAATTCTTGAGAAATCAATGGATCGGATGGATGCTGAACTGCCGCGGCTCAAAACTTTTATTCTTCCCGGAGGGCATATATCATCCGCATGGGCGCATATAGCCAGAACCGTATGCAGAAGAGCAGAAAGGCGGATGATAGGACTTTTTCAGCAATCTGATGCTGATAACGACAGCAGCGTCTCAATTCCGGAACATGTTCAGGAGCTGCTTGTTTACATTAACAGGCTGTCTGATTATTTATTTGTGACTGCACGATACTGCAACCATATACTCGGCACTGAGGATGTTCCCTGGAAACAATAAACGTAAGCGTTCACCAGTATCCCATCTGCACACGTTCAGGGCAAGCGACATAGGTTTAACTATAGTCACTCGCCCTGAGCGTGCACACCTGAGACACTGGTAAACGCTTAAGAACGGACACGAAATAACTTATGAAAACATATAAGGTCACAGGAGGAAAAGGAATCCAGCTTCATGTTGAAGAGACGGGAAATCCGAAAGGAAAGCCCGTTCTCTTTATTCATGGTTATGCACAATCCAGGCTATGCTGGAAAAAACAAATGAACTCGAAGCTGGGAGAAGATTTCAGGCTTGTTGCTCTGGATATAAGGGGGCATGGTCTTTCTGAAAAGCCAAAAGCGGCATATACAGATTCAAAATTATGGGCTGATGATATCAATGCCGTAATTAATACTCTTGAGCTTGAGCAGCCTGTCCTTGCAGGATGGTCTTACGGAGGCGCTATTATCTGCGATTATCTTCGCTTTTATGGAGAAAATAAAATCAGCGGGATTAACTTTGTGGGGGCAGTTTCAAAATTAGGGAAACCTGTAATGGAGTTTATGGGTGAAAGCTTTCTTGCTCTCATCCCAGGATTTTGCTCAAACGATGTAGAAAAGTCTTCCCTTGCGCTTCAAAAATTGATGGAACTAGTTGTATTTAAAGAACTTCCTTTTGATGAAATGTTCTTCATGTTAGGCTATAACCTGCTTGTTCCACCTTATGTGCGGCAAGGTTTATTTTCACGTAATCTGGATAATGACGATATCCTGTCCAGGCTACGGAAACCTGTGTTGCTGACCCACGGCAAAGAAGATTTGATTGTTCTCCCAGAGATGAGCAAACATCATGCAGAAATCATCAGCAATACCCAATTATCCATATATCCAAACACAGGCCATGCAACATTCTGGGAAAATCCGGAACGTTATAACAGCGAGCTCCATGCTTTTGTTTCATCTATTTGAAAAGCGACTCTCTATTAAATTTTTATAGGAATCTTGCGATTGACATCAAAGCTGAAATGCCCTTTTGCCTTTTTAGTACCTTTTCTGTAATCTGCCCAGTACATGGACAGAACAGCATCAATCAAAGATCCATCCGGATGGACACATTTTTTGACGGTAAGGATTTTTTGCAGACTTCAGTCTTTCCACATCTACGCTTTGAGCGATGAACATACTCCCCTTTTACATGGGACTGACTTTGCCATTGGCGCATAACTTTTTTCCTTTAACCTTTTAACTTTTCCTCTGAAAAAAATTATTAATAATGCACGCCGGAACGGTCAAACCTGTTTTGGGCCTCTGCCAGAGGCAAAGGTTTTATGATTTAATAATTTGAAACAGCTTTTGCTCTGACTGCGTAAAAAACGAAAAAAAGGTAAAAATGATGACTTCTAAAAATACCATCCTTCAAGCAAACACAAAAATCCCACAAAAAATTAAATTATTTTCCACAGCGATTATAGTCGGTGTTTTATTAATGGCTTTTGATGTCTATTCTCAGGAGTCGCCGGAAATTTTAGTTTTTGCCGGCGCTGGCATGAGACAGCCGCTGGATAAAATCGGCAAGGCATTTGAAATAAAATACAATACAAAAGTATTATATGATTATGAGGGCAGCGGCAGGCTGGGAAATAAAATCCTGGCAGGTCAAAAGCCGGATGTTTATATTCCAGGCGGAGAGCAATGGGCAAAACTTCTTAAAGAAAAGGGGTATGTCAAACACTATCAAGCGGTTGCTCTTCATATTCCGGTTATAATTACTCCGCCTGATAATCTAAAGGTCAATGCTTTGCATGATTTTTTTAAAAAAGAAGTCAAGATCGTTTTAGGTGACAGCAGAGTCTGCGCAATCGGTAGAGCAGGCAGCCTGATTTTTAAAAACGCCGGGCTGGATGAAACCAAAATGAATGTTCTTGCCAAAGGCATGACAGTAAAGTACTCTACTGGGTTAGGCAAAAGAATGCCGATGTCGGTCTTGTATGGCGGGCAGACGCCATTCAGGCCGGTGGATTAAGGATTATAGCTATTCCAGAAAATGTTAATTATATTGATATGATACCTGTATGCACAATGAGCAGCCCTGCGCATCCTGAAGCTGCATTTAAATATATTGATTTTATTTTAAATAAAGGTAATGCTCAATTTACAAAGGATGGATTCGCCGATTTTAATAAGAAACGGGAACAAATTAAAAAATAACTTGAAACCATTAACCATAGGAAAAAACCATGGGCGTAGAAAATATAAACAGAATGTTTCAACCAAAATCTATTGCTGTAGTAGGAGCCAGTGAAAAACCTGGGACTATCGGAAATTCACTCATGCGGAATTTAATTAAGAGTGAATTTGCAGGAACTGTTTATCCGGTCAATCCAAATCATAAAACAATCTGGAAGCATCACGCCTATCCATCAATTCAGGATATTAAGGCACCAATAGATCTTGTTATAATTTCTACTCCAATTGGTACAGCACCGCAAATTATAAAGGGCTGCGTAGAATCGGAGGCAGGGGGAGTTGTTCTTATTTCGGCTGGCGGAAAAGAAACCGGGCCAAAGGGCAAAGAAATAGAGGCCGCTATAAAAAAGGAGATAAAAGGTAGCGGACTTCGTGTTATCGGCCCTAATTGTCTCGGAATAGTCTGCGGTAAAACAGCCTTGAATGCCAGTTTCGCAAAACGCATGCCCCTAAAAGGCAAAATGGCATTTGTTTCCCAAAGCGGTGCTATCTGTACCTCAATCCTTGATCTTTCAATAAAGGAACAATTTGGATTCAGTTATTTTATAAGTCTGGGTTCAATGCTGGATGTCGATTTTGGAGATATGATTGATTACCTGGGCGGTGATCCTGATGTCAGCAGTATTGTAATGTATGTTGAAGGCTTAAACCATTTCAGGAATTTTATGAGCGCTGCGCGCGCTGTGTCGCGGGTTAAGCCGATTATTGCTCTTAAATCAGGGCGTACACGAGCCGGTGCAAAAGCTGCAGCATCTCATACCGGGGCAATGGCCGGGGAGGATGATGTTTATGACGCTGCCTTTCGGCGTGCAGGTATTGTAAGGGTTAAAACCTTTGAGGAATTATTTGATTGTGCCGAACTGCTTGCTAAACATCCTTTGCCCAGTGGTTCCGGCCTGGCTGTTATTACTAATGCGGGCGGTCCCGGAGTAATGGCTGCCGACGCCCTTGCGGATTACGGAATTGAACCTGTCACTTTACTCCCTGAAACCGCCCAAAAACTCGAAGCAATTCTGCCATCCTACTGGAATTGCGGAAACCCGATTGATATTTTAGGTGATGCCTCAGCGGAAAGATATAAAAAAGTTGTTGAGATATGTTTAAATGCCAGGGAGATCAACGGCTTATTAATTATGCTTTCTCCTGTGGCTCAAATTGATCCGGCAAATATTGCCGAATCAATAATAGATGCCCTTGGAGGAAAAGAATTTCCCGTTATAACTTCATGGATTGGCGGAGTCGATGTGGAGGCCGGACGAAACATTTTCAACAAAGCCGGTATCCCGACTTTTGACACACCGGAGAGAGCGATAAGAGCCTTTATGGATCTTGATCTATATGTAAAAAACATTGAAATGCTGCAAGAGATACCATCCAAATTCCCAAAAAAACTGGAATTTGATCATAGCAAAGCAAGAGAACTAATTAATAATAAACTCGAAGCAGGAGAATTTAATCTTACAGAAATTGACTCCAAGGCACTTCTTGCTGCATATGGAATTCCTGTTACTCCTACTATCAAAACCCTGTCCGCAAAAGAAGCTGCCGATAAAGCCGAAACAACTGGATTTCCTGTTGTTATGAAAATCAATTCAACAGACATAAGTCATAAAACGGATGCCGGTGGGATAGTTTTAAATATAAAAAACAGGGCTGAAGTCATAGATTCATTTGATACTATTATTTGTAATGCAAAACAATACAACCCTGAGGCTAAAATTGAAGGCGTGACGATACAGCCCATGATTGAGGATGTGGACTATGAACTGATTCTGGGCTCAAAAAATGACCATGATTTCGGACCTGTTATCCTTTTCGGCATGGGTGGCACCATGACAGAAATAATGAAAGATATCTCCATTGCGCTGCCTCCTCTTAATCGGCTACTGGCCAGGAGGTTGATGGAGCAAACCAGAGTCTATTCAATTCTGAAAGGCTTCAGAAATCGTCCTCCTGCTGATCTGGTTTTGATTGAGGAAATTCTTATCCGCTTATCTCAACTGGTTACAGATATTGCTGAAATTAAGGAACTTGATATAAATCCCATTATTGTCAAGCAAGGACAGATCTGCGCTGTTGATGCCCGTGTTATTTTAAAACCTGCTGATATCCCGGCTCCACTTCATTTGGTGATAAGCCCATATCCCAATCAGCATGAAGAGATTATTACGCATGCAAGCCTTGGCAAGTTATTAATAAGACCAATAAAACCTGATGATGCTCCATTGCTTGAAAACCTTTTTAATACCCTCTCCCCTCAGAGTGTGTACTACCGATTTTTCGGATACCGAAAGCATCTTCCTCACAGCATGCTGGCAAGGTTTACCCAGATAGACTATGATAGAGAAATATCTCTTGTTGCTATCAGAGATACGGAAGATCCTGAAATGATGCTGGGAGTTGCAAGGGTATTCACCCAGATGAATCGCAAGCATGCTGAATTTGCCGTTCTGGTAGGAGATTCATGGCAAGGCAAGGGAATAGGCGCGGAATTACTCAAACGCTGTTTGATAATTGCGAAAGAGCATAAGATAGAAAAGGTCTGGGGCATGGTGCTTTATAAAAATACCCAAATGTTGTCATTGAGCAAAAAAATAGGTTTTACAATAAAA
>JAGGWL010000012.1 GCA_021157555.1 Deltaproteobacteria bacterium
CTGAAAAGATTGAGGCTCCGGTAAGCAACAACCCCAAAGAAAATAAGTCGAGGAATCGAGCCCTTAGAAGGATACTGCTGCCTTGTATAAGAGGCAGTTTTGCATTGAAACGCAGGAGTAACGGCAGCGAAATATCTCCACTTCTTAAAGGAAGAAAATAGGAATAAAAACCATGCAAACAAGATGATTTTATGGCAGCAGGGAAAAAAGATACATGCTTTTGAGAAAGCATCCTAAGTCGGTAGGCACGAGTCACGTAATTAAAAAGATAGCATCCCAAGCCCATACCGATCCACCAGAGATCAGCCTGCCCCATAACCTGAACAAGAATTTTACGGTTATAGATGGCAATAATCAAAATTAAAACAAGCAGGGACGCCGAGAGGACAAAGGAAAGTATTTTAGATCGTCGTGATTTCATGCTAATTGAGGAACACCTCAGACCTTTATAAAAGGATAAATAAAACTAATTTTCATGGCCATAAAGAAATACTATCAAACTTTAGGTTTCAAGAGCAATATTGTCCATGGTAGTGGTTTTCGCATAGCTGAGAGTTCAAACCAAGGATCAACCTCCTCCACTAATCCCCTGGAAGACCAACGCTGAATATGGGATGGCGTATTACCTAAACCAGAGACATATTTCCCTCGACAAATATTAAGCCAGCTCCATAAGGGCTCACGCGGGGTTGAAATCAGGACATATTTTTTAGTAATACGTGACAATTCCTTAAGAGCTTTTTGAGGATCTTCAAGATGTTCCAATACTTCCAAACATATTACCAAATCAATTGATTTAGATTCCTTCGACAAGGAATATATTGTTTCTTGGCTAACATTAACAAGTGGGTTCCTTTTTTTTATCATCGCAATTCTATTCTCTCGAAACTCTGAAGCTTCATAAACAACTTCACTGCCTAAAAAAAGATGTAAATGCTGTGTTGAAATACCTTCTCCGGAACCAACTTCAAAAACATTTTCAATATTTTTTTGTATAGTTTCAAGCAACGCAAAACAGGAATTATAAAAGTTTTTAATTAAACAATCTCCTATTTTACCACTCTGTGTATACTTTTCAAAATTGGCCACATCTTTTAACATATGTATTTGCCCACTAAGAATGATTGACCTGATCAAAAACAGAGGAACAAAAACCATCTCGAATAGATACTTCGTAACCAGAAATTTCTGAATATTTTTTTATAAATCTATCAATTATTTTTTCCGGTTCCAAACGAAAAGAATCGTAGGAAACCATAAAAGTTCTACCTTCTCGATGTTGTTCAAAATATTGCTTAATATAAGTTTCTATTGCTAAAATTTGCTGTAACGCTTGTTCTTCAGGAAGATATTTTAAGATTTCTTGTTGATTCGGTATTGACACACTAGTCCACTCTTTATCAGAACCATTTACGGATTCTCTCATCTTCAGAATACTTTTTACAGTAGATGAATGGTCACGCTGTACCCACACTAGGAAGGCGTTGGGGAAACATTTCAGTACTTCTTTAAGCCGCATACTATTGAAAAGATTCTTACTGATCAATGGACCTGCCGCAGATTTACTTAGAGTTGCAACCGCTGAGATAACTTGCTGACAATTCGTTATATGATCATTGAGAGAAAAATCGGCATCACCAAACCAATACCTAAAAGTCGCCCCAGCTTCAGAAGGGCCGAGAACACCAGAAGTATAACCAAAATCACTTTTCATCGTATGGCGATGGCTGAAACCACAAAATTTAATAGCTCTAACCAGGATATCTGCCAAGCAGGGTTGACTAAAAAAGAGAGAATGAAGATTACTCAGATATGCCATTTGATACTTTGCGATAACAGACTGGAAAAATACTGTTGATCCCACACGAGGAGAGCCTACTATAAAAATAGGGTCTGGAGTTGAGCGACAATCAAAAACACACATTTTTTTATCAAGCCACCGCAATAGCTGAGCATTGCCAATCTGATTTTGCAGCCAACGTAAAAGTTTCATCTGGTTTTTAACGACCGTACTTGAGCTTTTTGTAGATTTTCACACCATACCTTTTGGCTGTCACCCTTAATGTGGGTCGATAGATGGCAAAGTATGGGGTTTGAGTTGCACCAAAGGATTGATAAAATGACTCTATCCCTCTGATCATAGACCCTTCAAAATCAAACATCGGTGCCAATTTATTGCAGTAAGCCAATGTCTCAATGATTAATTTAGTATTAGCTCCAACATCCGACAACCTATGGTCCATGCCATTAAAAAGGAGATAGCTGCACTTTTCATCATTGACAACTCCCGCTACTGCCACCAATTTATCAGCTTTATTTCTCACCCCAAGCAAATGTATTTGCTCTTTTTGTTTCAATTCTCTATATAAACATTTCAATGCTTTGAAACTAAAGGGAGGCTTTCCCCCTTGCCGCTCAAAAGTAAGCCGGTTGATGGCATAGAAACTAGGAGGATCAATTTTCGAACAAAAACTGACGTTATGCCTTTCTGCCTTACGCAGGTTTCTCCGAACCCTTGAATGGACATTATCCAAAATTACCCTGATATCGCTAATATCTGGGAAACAATAGGTATAACGAGTTTCTTGGCGATAACCGGCCCAATAGAAAGGAAGCCAATTGGTAAAATTTGGATGAAAAGTATAGTCAAAAGAGCGATATAACGATAAATTTTCTATCAAAGCATAAATCAATTTATGCTCTCTGGCTAAATTATATATATACTTAGTATTTTCCCTCTCTGGAGGTAGAAGAATTCCTAAATACTTCGCAAATAATGGATTTGCATACGCTCCGAGCAGATTTTTTGCTAACACAATTCCAGCTATTATGCCTTCATCATTATAAAAAACTGCAATGCGGTATTGGGCTCTCAGGGCATTAAGAAAAACACTGGTAGAAAAGATACTTCCCTGTGGACTTTCAGCCACAAAGGTATCCCAATGAGCATATTCACATGATTCTAGAAAACGAAACTTCATTTGTTCATCATAAGCATAGAGATTTTTCCCTGCCCATGTATGAGCAGCTTTGCCAGACTATTCTACAACAACATTTTATGATTAAGACAACCCATCAATATTTAAGTGAAAAGAATATTACCGTCCCTGTGTGCATTTTACGTCATGATGTGGACCGCCAACCAGAAACCGCCTTGGCAATGGCAAAGATTGAACATCGGTTGGGAATCAGAGCAAGCTATTATTTCCGTTTTGTCAAGGGCGTTTATTCTCCTGAAATAATAAAGGCAATATATGATTTGGGGCATGAAATCGGCTACCATTATGAAACTTTATCGAAATGTCGGGGAAATCATGATAAGGCCATCTTCCTGTTTCAAAAAGAGCTTGATATATTTCGTTCCTTATGCCCCATAACCACCATCAGCATGCATGGACGACCTCTTTCCCCATATGACAATCGTACTCTTTGGGAAAAAAATAACTTCAAAGATTTTGGCATCATAGGCGAATGCTACTTATCAATTGACTACCTAAATGTGGCTTATTTTTCTGATACTGGCCGGACTTGGAATCCCCACCGCTATA
Source organism: Deltaproteobacteria bacterium (assembly GCA_021157555.1). Taxonomy (GTDB): domain Bacteria; phylum Desulfobacterota; class Desulfobacteria; order Desulfobacterales; family BuS5; genus BuS5. Next base: position 3,549 of record JAGGWL010000012.1, read on the forward strand.
ATATTCGAGATCAGGTGGAACAAAATCAGCTGCCAACCCTTGAGAGTACCAACAATCTAATTTCTTTCCTATCAAATAGCCAGCTGAAAAGCATCTGCATCCTTA
>JAGGWL010000062.1 GCA_021157555.1 Deltaproteobacteria bacterium
AGATTAATATATACATGAATATGGTATTCTGTTTTTCATACTCGTTATATTTATTATTTTCCTTGATTATTTGAAATTATCAAGTATTTTGAGAACAGCCTCCCGATGTGATTCACAACGGATGATATTCTGTAATGCTAGGCAATTCTGTCTGGAATAGAATGAATCAGAAAAATGGAATTTTCTGTTCAAAAATCTGAAAAGCCGGTTATGACCACGAAATATACTGAAATAATCATATTGAAATCTTTTACAAAAAGAGGCCCATTCATTTTCTATAAACTCATTGTCTTGGATCTGTTCGGATAAATTTTTTAAATCATTAAGAAACAATAATGCATTTTTATCAGACATTTTCCTGACTCCAATCTCATTATCTGATTGAATATATGGAATCAACTCCATTTCAGACTTCCTGTCACCATCAATTACAAGTTTAATCAGATACCCTTGACACCAGACATCATCAATTCTTGGATAAGCATCAAAGATCAGATTCCCTTGCCCATAAACGATGTGGCCTCCACCATAGTTTTCATATGCGCCAGCGCAATGAGAATGCTGACAGATTACAGCATTTGCCCCCTCTTCGATTATAAACCGGCATATTTTTTGTAACTCTGGAGGCGGATAAGGGTAATACTCCTTTCCAGCGTGTAATAAAACTATGATATAGTCTAATTCTTTTTTACAATATTTTATTTTTCTAACATAATCCATTAGGCTCAAAGGATTAGCTCCGGCCGATGTTGTTGAAGCAATTGAACATTCCTGTTCGGCGTAGCCTAAAATACCGATTTTGAAATCACCTATCTTAAATATTAGAACCTGACTTGCTTCATCTATATCTTTACCTGCTCCCACAAAAGAAAGCCCTGTTTTTTTACAAAGAGAAATTGTATTTTGAAGCCCTTCAGAGCCATGATCAAGTATATGATTGTTAGCTAAATTAAGGACATTAATACCTGCTTTCTTTAAAACATAAATACTTCTGCTGTCACCACCGATTATGGGACCTGCTTTTTCTTTAGGAGAGGCTTCATCTATTAATGGACATTCTAGGTTCACTATTGATAAATCCACAGATTGGAATAAATCAAGCGTATCGTTAAAAAGTGCCGAAGTATCTCCTGAAATGAAATACTGTTGATTTCTCCGAATTGGACATACATCTCCCCCGATCAGCGCGGTGAACATAATTATTTCCTCTTGGTATCTGAAAGTCTCTTTTAAAAAAGATCTAATAGATCTTGAAACAACACAATCGAATGTCGCCCTTATCTATTCGGCTGTTTATAAACCATGACTATTACGACTAACAGCGAACCTAACGGGAGACCAGGTAAAAAAGGTCAGCCAATTGTCGCGACTTGCTTTTATAATTTAAATTTATTTCAGCCTGCAACCGGCCTTGCAAACCGATGGAATCGGCAAGCTTGTAGTTGTTTATTATTTTACACATTTTTTCTGCAAATTTATCCACGTCTCCAGGAGGGAAGAAATAAACAGATTCATTATCAATCAGATAATCAGAAAGATCTCCAACACGACAAGTAATAACAGGCTTGCCTGATAAAAGGTATTCACCAAGTTTAGTCGGGAATCGACAATGAGACCGGTCATCATCCCACAAAGGAAGCAGCAAGGAGCCAGCATTTTGCATTAATTGCTCTAGCTCGTTATCACTAACATATCCAGGAAAATGTACATTTTTTTCGTCTGAGCCGATTTCATGTATATAATCTTGCAATTGTTTTTTAGTTAAATCATCTAATCTCCCGACTATAACTAAGGTACATTTAGTTCCAGATTTTATGACATTGCGATGTGCATGGATCATAAATTTGACATCACGAAAATACCCTTTAATGTTTCCACACCATAAAATATAGGGTTTTTGAAATCTCTCTGTTAAACTTGCCGGAAATTCTGACCTAATAGGATCTTCAATTGATGTCAAAACAGGTATTCGAATAATTTTATTGCTGATTTTGAAACTACCACTTAGCATATTAAGCCGGTCTTCAATCATTTTTGAAATCGCTATTGTTCCGTCAGTAAATAAAAGACCAGTACATTTAATTATCCATTCCATTTTCCCAGGCCACCATTCATTTACTTCCTGAACAACTGGTATGGCAAACATTTTCAATAAAAGCCTATACATCAATCCCGGTATTCCAGGTGTCCAAGCATATACACAAACATTTTGTTCCTGTTTACGAATTACCCTTATTTCATTCAGCGTCTGAACGACTCCCTGCAAATACATAATTTTTCTTTTGAAAGCATTTGCCGGCCGTTCAACATTACTCGGGCAATACTGAAATTGAATATTGTCAAACACACCTTTTTTCTCCAAATTGCTTCTATGCGGACTACCACCTATATGGAGAACTGTGAACTTAAAGTCTTTTTCAAGAAGAGCTTTTGCGATTAAACGAATTCGTTTTGCCTGAGCATCACCATGTGGGAATCCAATTCCGACACAGACACAAACAATATGCCAGTTTTTATTATTTAATTTTTTCATCACTTCTATTATTCTTTTTTAAAATTTTTGCAGGCAGTCCCCCTGCAACGACGTTTGCCGGAAGATCATTTGTCACAATACTTCCTGCAGCCACTAAAGTATTCTCTCCAATAGTGACCCCTTTTAATACCGTCACATTAAATCCAAGCCAGACATTATCTCTGATAATTACCGGAGCATCAAATCCTGATCGAGAGTCATCACAGTGCCAGTCAGTATCGGTTATCAATGTATTGGCCCCACACCTCACATTATCACCAAAAACAATTCTTGCTGCACAACCGACAACAGTCCCGCTGAAACCACAATTTGAACCAATTTCAATTTCCGCATTTTCCGCCAGAGTTGATATGATGCAGGGCCGGTTGACGCCAATCAAATTTGAGGAAGGGGAAGAGTTAAATTTACAACCGGAGCCAATGACTATTCGACTGCGTGGATGGCGGCGAAACCGTGAACGCCCGTAAAACGAGCAACCATGTCCGAGAGACACGCCCCACCAGCGCGCAGCCAACTGCGCCCAGAAAGTGTACCAGTGTTTAATTGCTATCCGTGCAAGGCAATTTGTCAAATGGGGGACACTGTCACGATTTATTTTTCTCATGAGGTTAT
>JAGGWL010000203.1 GCA_021157555.1 Deltaproteobacteria bacterium
TGAAAAAGTATTATTCAGGCTATCTTGGCCGTGATGAATCTCAATTCTCAATTCCACCACGTCCCCGTTCCCGCCAAATACCAATGCTGTTAAGCCCTCTTGAAGTAAGATCAATTCTACTGGCCACCGGCAATCTTAAACATAAATCATTATTGGCAATCATCTACGGTTCCGGCTTGCGTGTCAGTGAGGCCGTAAGCCTTGAGCCGCACCATATCGAATCAAATCGCATGATGGTTCGGGTTGAACAGGGCAAGGGCCGCAAAGATCGCTATACAGTTTTATCCAAAACCTCTCTTGAGCTGTTACGTGAGTATTGGCGTAGTTATCGCCCCGGAAAATGGATCTTTTTCGGTAGAGATAAAAATCTTCCAATGCCAATTGGTACAGCCCAAAAGGTTTTTTATAAGGCCAAAGAAAAGTCCGGAGTAACCCGTGGCCGCGGTATCCATACCTTACGTCACTGTTTTGCATCTCACGCCCTTGAGCAGGGAGTCGAAATGTATATTATCAAACGCTGGCTCGGACACACGTCGATCACAACAACCTGCGGCTACCTCCACCTGTCGCCGTCACACCTGGCAAAACTCGAAAGCCCGCTTGACCTTCTTTACAAGAAGGTCAAGCCATGAGGCCGCACTACGAAATTGCCGACATCTTCACTCTTTACGGCGACCAATTTAGAAAGACTCACGCCATGAATGACGAGCAGCGCAAAGTCATGCGAGCAATAGAAGTGTGTCGAACGGCACAACTCGGAGGCCATACGGAAACCTGCAACAATTGTGGAATAATTAAAAATAGTTACAACTCCTGTCGCAACCGCCATTGTCCGAAATGCCAAACCATGGCAAAAGAAGACTGGCTTGCAGCTCGAATGAGGGAACTGCTACCCTGCGGCTATTTTCATCTTGTATTTACACTTCCCCATGTCCTCAATCCTCTCATCCTTGCCAACCGTAAAACATTGCTCTCTCTTTTCTTTTCTACAGTCAGCGAAACCTTGAAAACCTTTGCCGCCGATCCGCAATGGCATCTTGAAGGAATGCCGGGAATTTTAACCATCCTCCATACCTGGAGTCAGACGCTCATAGATCACTTTCACATACACTGCCTGATACCGGCCGGAGTCTTGAGTTTCGACAGGCGACATTGGCATGCCGCCAATGAAAAATTTCTTTTCCGGCAAGATTCTTTGGCCAAAGAATTCAAAAAACGCTATCTGGCCGCAATCGAAACAGATCTCACTACTTTAACCAGTACCGAAGATACAATATTTCATCTTCGGCAGGCTAAAGCGAAGAAATGGGTGGTTTACGCCAAAAAACCATTTGCCGGCCCCAAACAGATTGTTGAATATCTGGGACGCTACACTCACCGGATTGCCATTTCAAATCATCGTATTTTATCAATCGATAACGGTGAAATTATTTTCACCTACAAGGATCGTCAACATGACAATAAAACCGAAAAGATGACTCTTTCGGCAAATGAATTTATCCGCCGATTTTTGCTACACGTCTTGCCGCACAGGTTTATGAAAATCAGATATTACGGATTCCTGGCTAACAAGAACCGGCGTAAATCAATTCTGCTGATTCGCAGATTGATTGGTATTGCCGTGGAAATTGTCCCAGTCATCAAAGAAACTTTGCAGGAAAAAATTCTGCGCATCACCGGCAAAGATATCTATCTCTGTCCAGAATGCAAACAAGGACGCATGATTTGTCAAAGAATATTGCTGCCTGACAGGAATTGACAGAACCACCGCCGGTTTCAACAGCTTATTTTTGCAGAAATTTAAAACAACACTACACCTGCGTCTTTTTTCAGCCAAAAAATCGATAAATAATCTAAAAAATGATCTTATTTTAATCTTTCAACAAAATGTGCGAGCCTGTATGAGAAGAAATCAGATGTTGCCAGTCATATCCTTCCTGCATCTCTTTGCCGTAACTCTTATTTTCAATATATCAGTGAGATTTCAAGACGTTACAAACAAACCCCATAGAGTAAAAAATCATTAGGATGTAACTCCACCCCATAAACCCGCGGCTCAGTTCAACAGCATTTTATCAATCATCCCGCTTTACATAAAAACAGTATTCATGCTACTGTTAATAATCGAAAAAATCATCATCCCGACATCACTGCGGGCGGGACGAATGATAAAACACTCTTCGTTGTAAGGTATACGTAACGTTGTCTCTGAGATTGTTATTGACATGAAAAAACAAGGCAATGCATGAAACCAAATAAACAAGATTCTGGTAGCTATTTTTCCAAAATGAAAGGTACAACAAAAAGCCCACCGATGGTGAGTCTTTCTGAAATTGTTTGGTCATGGATTGGGGCATTTCTCGGTATAGCTGCCGTATCTTACATAAATTACAACATTGTTGAAGAAACAGATCTTGTGATGGTAATAGGATCATTCGGTGCATCTGCCGTTCTAATATATGGAGCTATTAAAAGTCCATTGGCCCAACCAAGGAATCTTATCGGCGGCCATGTAATTTCAGCAATAATAGGGGTGACAGCTTATAACCTGCTACACAATTTTATGTGGCTGGCTGCAGCCGTGGCAGTCGCGACAGCTATTGCGGCAATGCACGCCA
>JAGGWL010000020.1 GCA_021157555.1 Deltaproteobacteria bacterium
ATCAAAAAGGATTTTATAGCTTTCCAGGCTTGTAATAGTTACATTACAGGTACAGCATACTGAACAAAATTTTTTACACGCAACATCAATGCTTTCTATAAAGTCATCATAGATTTTATAAATTTTGTCCAGAAAAATTAATCGGCTATCTATATTCATAAAAATATTTGCTTATTCATATTTTTTAACAATATTTCTGAAATAGTTTCCCATGAATAACTCGGCAAAAGATTCAGTCTCATATTCAAATACTGCTTTACGATTTTCAAATTCTACCTTTTCAGCCAGTTTTAAAAAAACTTCAATGGATGTCTGCGCATTTTTATTGATTTGGTCTGCCATATCAATGGCGGAGCGCATCAAATCATCAGGCTCGACAGATTTATTTATAAGGCCGATACGCAGGGCTTCGGGTACGTCTATCGTTTCACCCGTAAGCAGCATTTGAAAAGCAGCAGACCTGCCTATGAGTTTAAAAAGGTGCCTGCCTCCGCCCCAGCCGGTACTTAAACCATTAGGAGCCTGGCGCAAACCAAAAGTAGCATGAGAAGCTGCTATCCGGAAATGACAGGTGGTTAGAATTTCACAGCCTCCACCAAGAGACTGGCCGTTAACAGCTCCAATTACAACCCTTTTACCGTACATCAATCTTTCCATAATTGCCTGCATCCTTTTGGACATGGCAATGACCGCATCATGAGTTTTTAGAGATGCGAAATAATGTAAATCTCCGCCTGCACAGAATGTCTTAGAGCCTGTGCCTGTAATAATTATTGTGCGAATTTTATGATCCGCTTCAATTTTATCAAGATGATTTTCAAATTGCTCCATTGCCTTATCATTTATGCAATTATGAACTTCCGGGCGGTTTAAGCGCAGAATAGCTATATTGCTCTTACATTCGAGTTTTATTAATTCGTTGTTAATCATTTATTCCTTCCATTTTTTATAATATCATATAACCAGCATGCCCTGATGGGCACAACAAAACATGAAAATGAGATAGCGTTTACTGGCATTTTATAAATTTAGTAGAATTTCTCAATTCATCATTCATCATTTTCATATAAAAGTAGTATGTAAAAAATAATTTTATAAAATTATTGCCGCGCCTAATCCTTTACCCTGATTTTTTCCACCGTTTTTCATAAGGGCTTTGACCGGTTCGAGGCCGTAGGGTGTTCCTTCTTCAATAGCCTTAAGCACAGTTCCACCGCCTGTAAAAAAATAATATTGGGCATTATCCATGGCGGCTAAATATAGGCCGGGGCTCAGGTTCTTAAATTCTTGAAGTGTATCGCCTCCGCCATAGAGTTTCTGTGCCTGAATATTCCGGTCAATGGTATGATCCAGTTTCTCGGAGCCCTCAAAAAAATTAGGAGTAAAACCCATAACTGCGTTTACAAAAATAGTTTTAGCCGAGCTTATGATATCTGCCACGCCAGGGACATCAAATGATTCAGAGGCGATGTCGAGCAAATAACCATATTTTTCTCCAGCCTTGAAGTCTTTGGTGCAAATAGTCCGAAAGGCTCCTTCCATTCGTTTGTCAAGGGTATCCGATTCTACCAGATAGGGAAGTTCCACCACTTTCCCTGCTTTTTCATCCTGGCGTACCAGCTCTTTGGCGGCATTAATATCCGACTCAGTTACTCCAGCAATTTCAATGTCATATTTGGCGCATAAAAATGTATTATAAATTACTCCACCTAACAGCAAATGGTCAACTTTTTTATAAATTTCTTTGAGGGGGCCTATTTTGGTATCATACTTTGCGCCTGCCACAACAGCCAGAAAGGGGCGTTCAGGTTCCAGGACATGTTTCAAATTCATTAATTCCCTTTGCATGAGAAAACCTGCAAAGCCGGGAAGATATCTGGTTATATCACAAGTAGTGGCGTGTGGCTGCCATGATCCGAAGGCATCATTAACAAATACATCTGCTAAACCGGCCAGTTGGACGGTAAAACGTACTCGCTTATCCTTTTCACCCTCTTCCCCTTCAAACCAGCGTGTATTAGGGAGATAAATTCCCCCGATTCTGTGAGCACGCAAATCGCGAATATGCCAGTTGATTGAAGTGTCAATCTCTCTAATGCCTGCTTTATTATCAACAGGAAATTGGGGAGTGGAGAATTTTGTATAAAGTTTTTTTTCAAGATATTCCACAATTGGCTGAATAGAAGTACTCTCTTCCACTGTTATATTTCCGCTTTTTTTGTCTTTTGGCCTACCCACATGGCTCATAATGATAAGCCTCCCACCTCGCTCTACAATATTATATAATGTGCCTATGGTGGCATCAATGCGGTAGGGATCATGAATCACACCATTTTTTACAACATTATGGTCAACACGTACCAGAACAACCTTGCCATCAAGGTCTGCATCCTGAAGAAGCGGCAAACGGGGATCTAATTCTTGAACATTCATTATTTTTTTTCCTGTGTTTATAGATTTTTAGATAAGTACCCGATTTTCAAAGTTGACAGAAGCCATAGAGAGGAAGGTGTATTGGAATACTCCTAAGACTGATAACGCAGTGAAATTATTTATGTGACAATCTATAATTTCTAACGAAAGATAGTCGCATTGTCAATGTCCAAATTTATAAACTCTACGCAAAAATTATCTTAAAAATTTATTTTGTTTCTTGACACCTTATATTGTTTGGTATAACTAACAATAAAAGTAAACACAAACACTAAGAAGCTTTATAAAATTAAGGTGAATTAAAATGAATAGAAAAAAACTTGAAGTCTTTGTGAAAGATCGGTTTGGTATGAATCTCTGCAACTTCATTAAACATAAATGTGAAGAGGAATCATTATTTGATTGCGAGATTGCAGAACTTTTAAGTGTAAGTTCATCATTTATTGCAAAGCTCAGGAAATCTTATGGCTTGAAAAAAATTGATGGTTTTCGGAAACGTTTTGAGAACAGATACGGCAAGGGCGCAGTTAGTCAATTTAAAACACTGATCGAAATGGATGATATGACTTTGACTGATGCAGCCAGGATTTTCGATTTTTCAAGGGAGAATGCCAGGATCGTTTATCAAAAAATTTATAAACATCCTTATACTGTCAGATACAGGGAAAAAGCAGATAATAGAAGAAAAAAAGAAACCCGGATCAGGGAACGTACCATGAAATCAATGCCCATCTCCAGAACTATAGAAAAAATGAAACAAATGGGATTCCATCCTTTCATTGTAAAGGATGGGAATGCTTGCAGAATCAGGTTAAATGGTTTAAAAATCGTACATAAGCGCACTGCAAGTCCTGTTGTGATAGGAAAAAAACTATATTATCGCATTAATACAGATATAAACGCGAATAAAGACAATGATTTTTTTATTTGCCGCTGCGGAGATAGTAGCCACTCAATACATTACATAATTCCAAAAAAAGCAATCCCCAAACATACCGTTTCATTAGCGCCCATCTCAAGTGCTAAAGAGAGCAAGTATGCAAAGTATAAAGAGGCCTGGCATTTGCTGCAGTAGAAACAAGGCATGCCTTGTCTCTACGCCATTGCATAGAGTTACATTATTGCGCCATTAATTTTGGGGTAAAGCGTTCCTTGGTAGAGAATGCCTTGCAGCACTTACTTTTTTTTGCTTTTAATATTCAATTTTATTGAGTATATACTTTTAATTGTTTTTTTAGCGAGGTATAGTGTTGCAAAAAACAAGGCAAAAAGAGGGGAATAATGAATTGGGATAAAGAGACTGAAGTTCTTGTTATAGGATTCGGAGGAGCTGGCGCAGTGGCTGCAATTACTGCCCATGATGAAGGCTCCGAAGTTTTGATAACGGAAAAAATGGGCAAGGGAGGCGGAAATACCAATGTGGCTCTTGGAGGGTTCCTGAGCATCAATGATTTTGACAAAGGTTTGCAGTATCTTGAAAATCTTTGTTTTCGTGTGGCAAAAGCAGTTGAACCTGAAATGCTTCGAACTTATGCGGAAGAATGTTTGCTCAATTCAAACTGGCTTGAGAACCTCGGCGCCAGAACACATAAATATGGCGGAGCCTCCTTTCCACAGTTGCCTGGTGCCGATGCTATTGAAAAACGGATGATAACAGGTAAAAATACTGATGATGAGAATTCATTCTGGAATTTTTTACGTGTTAATGTGGAAAAGCGCAAAATCAAGATATGGAATAATGCTCCGGCGCAAGAACTGATTACCGATGCCTCCGGCGCTGTTATCGGCGCTGTAATTGTAAAAAAAGGAATCAGGCTTTCTGTAAAGGCAAAA
>JAGGWL010000286.1 GCA_021157555.1 Deltaproteobacteria bacterium
TATTTATCCTATAGCATATAATGATATGAAATTGAAAAAAAAAGAAATTCAGCAGATACTAAGTAGTCGTTACGAAATAACATTTACACTTTTCTGGTTGTCTTTTTGGTTGCTATTCTTGGTAGTTATACTAAATAAACTAAACGATTTATCTCAAATTGTAAAGTTTATTTCATAACAGCTACTAAGGCCAACGTAGAGACAAGGCATGCCTTGTCTCTACCATCGTAACCACGTAAACCAACCATTGTTATTTAAAATCAATATACCGTTGAAAGTGGCATTGCTGCCAATCCGGTAGAATGATGGGCAGTGCCCACCCTACACATTGCCCGCTTTAAGTTTATAGCCTGATTCGCGGACTCTCAGTACAGCAGAGATGTCCGAATAAATCAACAAGGTTGATTTCAAGCCCCTCAAGAACTTGAGATGCAATAACATCCTCTCCGGCATAAACCAGCGCCTTAGCGTACTGCCCGTCTGTTCCCAATCTATAGATCATTATAGTTTTATCTGTCGGATGCACCAGCCAGTATTCCAGCACACAGTGCTTTTCATACAGATCACGCTTGATTTTTAAATCCCTGGCTGCCGTGGCAGGCGACAAAATTTCAATAATCAGATCAGGAGCCCCTTTACAGCCCCTGTCATCCAGTTTTGAGAGGTCACAGACAACCAGAAGATCCGGCTGTACTACAGTAAAGGTTTCATCATTTCCGGCATCCTGCAAGCGCACATCAAACGGTGCGATGTTGATCTCGCATGACTTATCATCCAAAAAATCGGCAAATACTCTGGCTAACTTGAGAAGAAGGTTTTGGTGCAGGCGAGAGGGCGCGGGAGCCATGTTATAGGCGATTCCGTCCACCAGTTCCCAGCGTTCATCAATAGGCCATCGGCAATAATCCCCATACGTAAATTTTTTTTCTATTTCAGGGGCTAAAACCGACATAAAAAATTCCTTTTCTATGTGTCTGCCTGGTTCTCTTTATAATTCCGGAGCGTTGGAGGGCACAAGGCAGATCATGATGAATGGCTCATCGCTGCTGTTTTTGAATTGATGTTCTTCGTTGCCTGGTATAAAAACAGCCTGGCCTGATTTTACAGGTACCCACTCACCGTTTTCATAAAGATAACCACTGCCTGAATGAATAAATACTTCGTGTTCCCAGTCATGTGAATGCCGCGGCGTATATCCATTTTTATTAATTTCAAAAATTCGCATGCAGAAATTTTTTGCGCCATCCGCATTTCCTATAAGAATACGACCTTTAAGACCTTTAGCTGGCTCATCATCAAATATTGTCGGAATTACTTTAGAATAATTTTTGATTATCATTGATATCGCCTCTGTTAATGGTGTTGCTCATCGTTCCCGGAAACATCAATGACCGTTTTGATAACACAAAAAGCCATACCAATTCCAAGGATGGATAATGCATACCATAGGCCACCCATAAAAACGATATGACCGGCGTCCCAAACCCATTCAAACGAAAATGGTAACATATTTTTACTCCTCTAATTTTAGAGTCCATCCGAAAATTAATTATTTATACCGGATGGACTTTATCTTTTTAAGCTGCTACGGGACTTAGTTCCTGATCACCTGCAGGAGCTGTTTTTTCTTCGCTTTCTGTTTTTGCAAGTTGATAATTAAGTTCTACTTCCTGTGGAAATATCGGAAGATATCTATATGAAATCAGAATCAGGATAAAACCGTATGCCACAGGCAAAATTGTTGTGGCTACTTCCTGCCAACTCGGATAATAGAGTACCCAGTTTTCAAAAGAGAGTACCGGAGCAGCCATAGGCTGGAGAACCATTACCCACCTGTTTATACAGGGGGCTAATACACCCAGAATCAATGCTGTCATCAGCAGCTTCGGGTTAGTCCTCCCTTTTTTGGTCAAAAGTATTGCTGCCGGCAAAATGCCGCAAACAACAATTTCAAGAAAAAGTATCCAGTATCCATAAAAAGCATTATTGGAATAAAAGAATGAAAAATCAAATCCTTTAGAGGGCGCTGTGACAAGTGCCCAGTAAAGTGTATCAATAATTTTGGCAACAAGATATGAAGCTATCATCCAGCCTGAGATTTTAGCCAGCAATTCAACCACATTCTGTTTAACAAGTTTCTTTTTTGAAATTATTTCGGTTATACGTGTTATAAAGAGCGTAAAACATGGGCCATAGGCTGCTGCTGACCAGGTAAAAAGAAAAAATGTCCATGGCCATACGGCGATACCCTCTCTGAAAGCAAAGGGGCGGCCGTAAAGAACTCCGGCCACACCGCCAAGTGAGCCTTGATGAAAAAAAGATAAAAACGCACCAGTCGCTGCAAACACAGCCATGGCAGAGTGCATATTATGTCCCAGATGATGAAAAAAAGGAACTTTATCTATCTGACGATTTTCCAGAATAAGCGGGATATACTCAATAGTGAGTACTGCAAAGTAGCATGAAAGACAAAAGGCCACCTCTGTCAGCATTGAATGAACATTGCAATGCCAAAAAATAAACCATGATCGTAATGGCTGGCCTACATCTATGGCAAGAATAAGCAGGGCGGAACTGTAACAAATAAAGCCTATCAATACAGCGTAGTTGATAATATTTTTCAGTTCTTTAAGCCCGAAAACATATCTTAGTAATCCTGTGAAAAAGGCTCCACCGCCTATGGCAATTACTGCCAGATCAGCCCATATCCATAAGGCAAAGCCATAAGAATCATTCATATTGGTCTGGTTTAAGCCTTTAAACCAGCACAGGAACATGGCATAAACTCCCCACAAAAGCACAACCAAGCCGATAAAGAGCCAAAAGGCAAATTTGCCTGTTGAACATCGCTTGACTCCGGAGGGTATTAACGCAGAATCCATAATTTATGTGCTCCTTAAAAAATTATTTCAATGGTGATTTTTTTGTGTTTCATTTTTAACAGAATTGTCTCCGGCTTTTCTTACCCATTCCTTACTGGAAAGATAATATACTTTCGGATTAGTACCGAGACGTTCAAGCAGCCTGAATGCTTTGGGATTTTTTGGGCGACCGCCATGATGTGGATCCGGCTCAACCATTTTGTGGACTTGATGATCCGGATTATTCAAGTCACCAAAAGTAATGGCGCCAGCCGGGCAAGCCTGAGTACATGCTGTTTGATATTCATTCTCTTCGAGTTCCCGTCTTTCTTCATTATAGGCTTTATCAACTGCCGCCTGGTAGCGATGAAAACAGAAGCTGCATTTTTCCACAACTCCCCTCATGCGCAGAGAAACATTCGGATTCAAAGATTTTTCCATATCAGCAGGCCATACAGGATCCCACCAGTTGAAATATCTTGCATGATAAGGGCATGCGGCCATGCAGTACCTGCATCCGAAACATCTTGTATATATCTGGCTTACAATGCCGGTATCCATACTGTAATCAGTTGCTGTTGCAGGGCAAACCGATACACATGGTGAGTGACCGTGGTGGCCTTCACAATGCATGCATGGTCTTGGCAGGTAGCAGATATCAGCTTCAGGAAAAGGTTTGTCATTGGTCAGTTTATAAACCCGCATCCAGGTTATGGAATCAAGCTTATTTGATTCATCCTTTTTAAACGGGACATTATTTTCCGACATACAAGCAACCATACATGAACCACAGCCTGTACATTTATCAAGATCAATTACCATCCCATATTTTTTTGTTTTTGCATGTTTGAGATTTTTACTCATTAGAACCTCTCGCTATGGGCTCACCCAAAAAATAACTCCAAATAGTTCACCATCA
>JAGGWL010000355.1 GCA_021157555.1 Deltaproteobacteria bacterium
GGATGGACGGCAAAAAGGAGTCCCGTGGAAAAAGCAATAAACAGAATCTCCGAATCTTTTAACTGTATGGAATTTTTCTCCTTTAACCGGTGAAGAATTTGCAGAACCAGCCAAAAAACCAAGAGGGCATTGATAATATGAATAACTAAATTCACCAGATGATACCCCCACACATCCAGTTCGTGAAAATGGTAGTTCAGGGCAAAAGTCAACTGGGCTACCGGTCTGTGCGGAAAGGACTTAAAAACTTTTTCCAAATTTGACAAATCCCGTATGCCCGGATTATCCCGGATAACATGGTGATCATCAAACTGAAAGGGGACGTCAAAGGAGTTCCAATAGGCAATAACCGGAAATATAATGAGTAATAGTATGAAAAAGGATTTATTGACCTGCATGTTTTCTCCTCAAGATTGTTAGTATAATGTATCTAAAAACTTCTGCTAGTATGAAAAGAATTCGAAAAAGAATAAGACTGTTAGTCAAATTCGGATCTCCGGAAAATTGCACAACAAGATACTCTTTAACACCTAAACCTGCCGGAATAAAAAAAGCAAACATGCCCCCCAGTTGACCGATTGAAAAAAAGGTGCTGGTTTGAAAAAAAGAAAATGACATTTTATCATCTAATTGAACTAACATATAAAAACCATATAAAGCAATAAGCCATGCGATGAATGAAAGTGCAACTCCGATAACAAATACCCGATAGTTTTTCAAAATATATCCGAATAATAATAATGACAGAAGAAGTGTTGCTGCTATAAAATATTTGTGATAGGATAATAAAATAATTGAGACAAGTACTAACATGGATAAATATAATTCAATAAAAGTAGCGGATACACTTTTTGATGCCTTGAGATGCAAATCCCTTTTTGCCGCATAACTTATAAATACAAGATTCCATATTTTCCCCGGCAGGTACTTCCCAAACTCTCCCTGACTTCGGATCGCCATGAGATTCAAAGGATTCATATTCTCATGAAAAGATCTTACAATAAATGTCCATAAAAAAGCCAACAAGAAATAAAAAATCAGAACACACATAAAAACAAACAGTACCGTTGCCGGATGATTAAGAATAATCCGTATTATTGAAACATCCATATATTGATAGAGCCTGTAGAAAAGAATAACAACAATACTTAATGATACAAGATACAGGATCCAGCTTATGACTTTTTTAGACATACGACCGTCCATGGGAGAGGATTCTTAACCATGATGACATCTACTGAGCTGTTTTTCTTAACAAAATCAATAAAATGCTTCTTTGACCAATGATTGATATGCCCGGGTGTGTTTCCTAAATCCTTGATATAGGAAAAACGGCAAATATTTAAAAGGCGCCAAATCGGTTCACGCGGGACGGATAACAACATATAATTTTTACTCACCCGGATAACTTCATGCAGGGCATTTACTGGATTATGAATATGTTCAAAAACTTCTGTCGCGATCACAAGATCGAACGTATTGTTTTTGTATGGAATCTTCTGAATGTCTGCCATCTGCACTGTGCAATGAGGATTATTCTTCTGTGCATCCCTGACTTCTACAGGGTTCAGGTCTATTGCGTAACATTTTGTATTCTTTAAATCATGAGAATAATAATGAAGGATAATCCCCTCCCCACAACCACAATCCAATAAAGTTTCCGGTTTTAAATCATGAATAATTTTCTTTATTGTTTTAATAAATCGTGATACAAGTAAACGGCTGATTGGGTTTTTAGTTAAGTATTTTGCGTGTTTACTCTTTAACTCATTCAAGGGGACGGTTTTCCTCCATATCAAACCACATGGCAAAGAGCAAAAACTGGATTCCAAGTATTTTAAGCATCATCCAGGCTAAGAAATTGATTTTTGGGATATGGTTCACTGAAATCCAGAAGTAAAGAAAACGAACGAAGAGTGGAAATGCCAATATGTTCAGCAAGATACCCGAAAAATAAAAAAGGACCAGAGGGTGGAAGTTTCGAATCATGTATTTTTTAAACAAACGATAAAAAAACATTTTTATCAGCATGATAGGAATTGTAAAAATAATTTTTCTAATTTTAAGACCGGATTTCTCACCCACATTGTAGATAGGTTTTACCGGAACATCCACAACACGCATATTATGGATATTCAGTCTGACCAACAAGTCATTAGGCTGTCCGTACCGTTTGTACATCTTATCCCAGTTGATGGCGTGAAGGGCTTTTTTATTGATGGCGGTATAGCCGGACTGTGAATCCGCCACATGCCAGTAACCGCTGGCAATTTTTGTGAGAAAAGAGAGAAAAGCATTCCCCCAGAACCGGACTTTGGGAATCATCTTATAGGCTTCGCCTGTAAAGAGACGGTTCCCTTTGGCATAATCCGCTACCCCGTCACAGACCGGATCAAGAATCGCCGGAAGATCGTCCGGATCCATCTGGCCGTCACCTGCCATAACTACAGCAATATCTACATTATTATCTCTTGACCACTTGTATCCGGAAGCAATGGCTGCACCAACACCCTGATTCTTCTTGTGTGTTATGATGATTATTCGAAGATCATGAACCAATTTAATTTGGTCAAGAGTATGATCCATACTTTTATCGTCAACTACTATTATATAATCAACATAATCAGGGATTGACCTTAATACACTCTTGATTTGTAAAGCCTCGTTATAGCAAGGAATAATTATGGCAATTTTTTTTTCTTTATACATATTTATAATTTATTAAAAGTTATTTTCTTTCTACAAGTTTTTAATTTTTTGATAAAATTTACTTGGTTAAAAAAAAAAAGAGCTCATTAATGAGCTCTTTTCTAACATATGATTA
>JAGGWL010000212.1 GCA_021157555.1 Deltaproteobacteria bacterium
AAAATGTTGGGAACTAGTCCATCTATCACGGTTGCTATTGTTTTTGACTAGACTTAGAATGCTATACTATAGTATTAATAAAAAGTCTAGATATTTTTATTTACTGTAATAACAATAGGTTACAATTTATTTCTATCTTTGTTAACTTTTCGATTTTCAGTTTGTAAATTTCTGGTTATATATTTCGTCCTCGTTCCTTAGGCGGTCGTTGACCCTTGCCAATAAGATTACAGGATCGGAGAGTAGAAACCGATATTCCATAAACGTCCCGGTAGTTGTGAATTATCATTTCACCGGCAGCCTTATCGACTTTGCACCCCTTGAATACATCATTTGGTATTTCAGGTTTTTCAGCATTATCAATCAAAATAAAATGATTTCGACCGAAACGGGAAAGCATCGGTATTAAGTTAGTTGCTACAAATCCAGAGGCTCCGTAAATCAAACTGCTCATATTATTCCTTTGTATTATTAATTCTTTTCAACACAACGCGGTAATAGTTTCCATCTTGCCATTCAGGATATTGAAAACTTAACGTTCGATCATTAAAAGCAGCAAAAAACAAGGCGAGATGTCGCCGGGCGCTGAATTAGCATTGTTGGAACAGCCGTATTACTCTTGAAGAAATGAATTTGAATAACCTCTGAAATAATTACTCAAAACTTAAAACAAGTCTTTTGCCCAGAGCTGCTGCTGCTTTGTCAATCATTTTCAAGGTTGGCGAGTTATGCGGATTTTCCAGCCGCTTAACTGATGGCCATGAAGTCTCAAGCGTTCTGGCCAAGTCGGCAAGAGACTTGCCTTCCCGTGCTTTGCGGACAAGAAGGGCAGCCTGTACCTTTGCGCTGGGTGAAATTAAATGAATATCGCTACCTGTTACCTGAGAGGATTCAGGGATTTCCTGCTCTTCGTCAAGACGATATTCCATGGTAAGAGTAAGGACTTCAGAGGCGTTAAAAAGGGCCTCCTCCATGGTCTCCCCTTGGGTCATGGCCTCTTCGATGTCGGGAAAAGAGACAAAAAAAATACCGTCTTCTTCTTCTTTTTTTATTTGCGCCGGGTATTCGATTTTCATTTTAGCTTTACTCCTGTTTGTTTTTCGATTGCCTTTAACAGACCAACACCTATATCCTTCTTACCATGGACAGGCACAGAAACCGTTTTGACGCCGTTGGACAGCAAGTGATGGCTACCCCGCACTCGGACAATTTGCCAATTACTTTGCTTGAGTATTTTTATGATTTCTTTGCCGTTCATATCTATATATAATATATCAAAAAAGATATAGCGTCAAGGTTGTTTCGAAACTCGGGAAACGTCCCCCGTCCCATACAGTGAAGAGCGAATGTCAAAGCATATTTAGTCCTTTATTTTTAACGGCAGAGTAACGTCTTAATTTTTTGGTGCAAATTTATATTTCCGCCTTAAATTCTATTTTTTCGTTATCAAATGTTGACTCAATCACCTTATGTACTCCATGCCCTGGATTTGGCTCCTTAAAGATTTTTACTAACTGATATTTAGATAAAATTTTCAGGTCATTATTTAGGCTTACAGGCGTGCGCTGCATCTCTGACATTAACTCGGAGAAAAAGACTCTTCTTTTTTTTCGTAAATATTGAACCAATTTTATTCTCTCCGGCTTAAGAATAGCCATTAAATCAAAAGGGTCTACCCAAATAATATTTTTTTTTGTTACTTTCCTTCCCTCATCAATTTCTTTTGCTGTCTCTTTGGCTGAAGCAAAAAAATTGGATATTAATCCTGCTTTCAGTTCAACATTCATTTTATGAACTCCTTAATTTCTTTTTCAAAACGATCAACCAAATTTTGATAGCTTATAAAATCAGAGACTTCCGATATTTCACCGAAATAATGCTTGTGATGAAAATTATGAGTATTGTCGTATCCTATAACGCGGCCATTGTCGTCGGAGAAAATGAGATGGTTTATATACGCCATGCTGTATTTAACAATTTCCCTTTTCTCGTTTTCCCATACTTCAATTTTAAGAATCCCACCACCTTTTTTGTGGTTGACTGGGAATTGCTCTGATACAATCTTTTTGAATTTTGTTTTTGCCTTTTTCTCTCTTCCCATAAAATTATTTTAGCAGCAAGGCAAATAATTGTAAAGCTGATTTATACATTTTTTCATAAAGAAAATATCAAAGGAATGAGGTTTTACAACTGGAACTTTGAGTTGTTTGGACATTTAACGCCCCCTGTTTTCCACAGCGGTTAAGTTAAGGGCGTTGGGTAAAGAATTACATATAATAGCGATAAAGTTATATATAATAGTGGTAAATTATTACATACTGGTTTGGACAGACATTGTCACAAATAGACAACTATCTGTTATTTATAAATAATTAACAACCACGCTTATAAAACGTGGTTTGGATTCGCCCTATAAGGCCGTCCTCAATAAAACCCATAGGGCATTGTTGAAATAAGATTGAGCTGTTCCCTTATTTTTATTTATTATTTATCGTCTTGATATTTAACGTACTTTCTTATCATTTCGGCATCCATACCTACGGTATCAACATGCCCTTCACCCGGGATAGCTTTGACCTTGCCAGAACGTAGCTCTGAAAGACGTCGTCTTGCAACTGCCGCCCACTTACGGTCAATATCAAATGCTGGCTTATTTAGACTCTTAAGAATGGAGTCAACGACAATTGCTCTTTCCTCAACTGGAAGGGAAATTGCCTCTGCAATTAAATCTTTTGTTTTCAAATTAGTACGTCTCCATGTTTTGTTTTAATGCCCAGCTATTTTAAATCATGTTGCTTGATCAGTACGAAGACATTATTTTTACTGCCGAACGCAAAGTTCACTGGTTGCAGGGTGTTTCCCAGAAACCTTGTTTATGGTAATAAATTTGGTAAACCAAAATATTCCAAAGCGACTCAGCCCCCTGCAATCCAGTGAAACGTCATGTTAGCGATCATCGCAACCATACGCAAAATGGCTCCACCAATTTTGCAACAGCGACAATTCCCCGATAGCGTGATTTCATTTTTTCTGAATGTAATGACATATCTTTTTTGGTGGCACAAACCGTTGAACATCCAAGTATGAATTTCAGAGGTTTCTCATTATCTGAAAAATCACAATAGTTCCATAGATCAATAGTTCCACTAATATTGGTTGTCATTCTATCGAAAACAAGAGCTGTAGCAATAGAGTCAATTTTTCCTGTGACGGGACCGACACGGTTTGGAAATTTAGACCATAGCTTCTTATTAGCAGAATATTCTTTTGCGGCTTCATTATTCGTTGTTGGTCGAACACCACCTTTGGAGGCAGGTTCGACGAAAATGGTATATGTAAAGGAAGAATTGCAAATGTTTTGAACTTGCATTGGGCGGGCTTTTGGCGATCTCATGAGCCAGAATGTTATGCCAGTTTGCTCAATATCAGTAATTTTTCTATTAAAAATGACATCCACACCTTCTCCGGCATGAGCTCCCATAACACTAATTATACACCGATTACTTTTTAACGCTTCTTCAAGTAGCGTCATATTTCAACACCTTAGGACTCACTCAAAAATAACTTCACATTTTAGCATCCCAGCTTCAGGCTGCCTTTGCACGATCCTCATCACGCAAAGTCCTCAAAATAGTTTGCTATTCCTGCGGCTTTGCGCAATCGGATCGTACAAATTCAACCTAAATCTGAGCGCTAATTCTGTGAATTTATTTTTGAGTGAGCCCTTAGCGCTAATGTATGAGGGGCTGGGAAAAGCCTGCTACAGCCTTGGAAATTATAAAAAAGATTACTTTTTGACAACCTACGCAAAAGAGAAAAAGTCGCCCGCTTTTCCCAGTCCCTCTCCATGCCTTTGTTCGCTTATATTTTATTGATGTGTTGCCATATATTCAGTAACTGCTTGAGATAAAAGTCCAGATCTACTTAAGCCATCTTTCTTGGCATATTGGTCAACTATTCTTACCAGTCTTTCAGGCATAGTAATATTT
>JAGGWL010000279.1 GCA_021157555.1 Deltaproteobacteria bacterium
CTGGCCAGTATTTCAGCCGCTATTTTCCTTTTTGCGGATAATTCATTTGCCAGCACTGCCAGCAATCGGTGAAGTTCTTTTACTCTTTTTTCCGTGTTAATTATATTGCCCGATATGTTGTCAGCCTCATTCAGTTTTTTATCTATCTTGCCAAGAAAAGAAAAAACAGCTTCAAGTGTGCCCCCATATTTACGCTTCAGTTTATGCAGTAAGTCAATCCGTTCTTCCACTTCTTCAAGATTCGTATCATCTGTATGAATGCCTGCAATATAAGACCTGAGTTCTTCCACTACATCTTCAATCTGCAATGCAGCGCTTGCCAGCCTTTTAGTTTGTATAGACAGTCTTTCATCAACACTGCCCAACTTGCTTAAGTCTTTTTCAACTTCCACAAGCCTTTCTACAACAGCGCCTTCGCCCGTATATAATACTGCAAGGCCATTGTTAACAGAGCGGAGCAGTTCTGCCCTGTTTTTAAGGCGCATCCTTTTCTGCTCCAGCTCTGCATCTTCATTGTTTTTTATGGAAGCTTTTAAAAGCTCCTTTTTTTGAAATTCAAGCAGTTTGATCTGTTCAGAGTGCCGTGTTTTAGAAATTTTCAGATTACGCAACTTTTTAATCATAGGCAATATTTCATTAAAACACTGTGAGAGATTCTCTCGAAGTGCCGTAAGCTCACCGAACTGATCAAGAATTAATAAATGCTCTTCTTCTTTTAAAAGTCTTTGATGTGCGTGTTGTCCGGATATAGTGGCAATATTGGCTGTTACCGAATGCAGCATCCTGATAGTTGCAGCATGTCCGTTGAGATAAACTCTGTGCTTATTATTACGTGATATAATTCTTCTGATTAAAAGCGTTTCATCTGTGCTAAAGCCCAGGTTGGCAAGAATTTTGGCCGCATGGCTATCCGGAGCGATTTGAAATAAGGCCTCAAGTTCAGCCGTATCTGAGTCGGTTCGTATAAGTGCCGGTACAGCCCGGCTGCCTAATAAAAGATTGACGGCATTTATAATAATAGATTTACCGGCGCCTGTTTCACCACTGAGAATCGTCAGGCCGGTAGAAAATATAATATGCAGATCATTGATGATGGCAAAATTTTTTATGGATAGTTCCAGAAGCATGAGAAGCAGGTACTACAATGGCAGGTTATATTTGTTTTGTAATTATTTGAAAGTGACCTTTCCACAGAGATATGGTTGAAACCATACTATCCAGGTTATTTTGATTTTAACACCACAACAGCCGTTTCATCAAGAGCTCTGACAAGTTTAATACTGATATCACCCAGCACAAACTCTTCAGATTTGGACATCTTTCTTCTGCCGATCATTACCATTTTATAATGATTTTTTTTGAACTGGTCAATAATTCCTTCAGTAACACTTGAATACTGTTCTGTTGTTATTTTTATTCTTGTCTGGTCTTCAAGAAAACCATTATCAATAAGTTTTTTTCTGGCCCCCTCTAAAAATTTTTTTATCTTGGGAAGTCTTTCCTTTGTAAACTTTTTCCCCATAAGCTCTTCTTCGGCTGATGCCTTTTGGAATATATGAAGTAGAGTAATATCAACATTTTCAGGATTCAATCCGCTATTAATCAGATAATCTATGGCCATATGTGATATAATAGATTCATTTAAAGCTACGAGAATTGTATTTTTCAAAACCGTCCCCCCGTTCCTAATCAAAAAATTGTGTATATACATCTGTTTAAATCTTCAATTAATTCATCTGCAATTTCATAAAATACACTTGTTCCACTGGAGAAATGCATAAGGATATCATTAAGTATGCCTGGGATATAAGGATATAATTTTTTAAGATTTAACAGCCTGGACGGATCAAGAAGCGAAAAATCATCTATGGTTATTCTATCCTCCAGGTCCCCGTAGTGTAATGCATCATGCGTTATTGAATAATAAAGATGAAAACCTTTCCCGATCGCGTATAGTAAAATGTTGCACATCCCGAATAGATCTAAACTGAATGGATTTTCAGGGGCAGAATAATCATAGTCAAAATCAATCCAAACATAGTTTCCGGTATCGTTTTCAATAATAATATGATCGTTTCTGATATCTCCATGCCTGAATCCATTTATGTGAAGAAAACGTATTGATTCAAAAGCCTTTACCAATCGTTTAATAATAACAGGAAGCAATGTATGAAAATATTCTTCGTGTTTCATGTTCAAGGCTTCGATATAAACAAAAAAATTGGTTCCACGTATAATATCAAGTATCCTGACATTATTTCCTTTTGAATCTCTGGCTGAAGTTCCGTGCATAAAGAAGGGATGCTCATCTACCAGTTTTAAAATATCTGTTTCTTTGTCAGGATTTCTGAAACATTTTATTTTAACTCCACCAAGTGTAGTGTTAAAGGTTTCATGAAAAACCAGCTTTAAAATTTTTCTCTTATTGGTACTGGTCTCTATCGCCCTTTTGACCCAGAATTTGGGATCTTCAATACCAAACCTGAGCTCCTTTGCGTTTCCTATGACCTTATACTCTTTATTATCAAGTAATATTAAATCGTTAGAGTTTATTCCATAGAAATCGGTTGTATCTGTAATGATCCTGCCAGACATCTACTAAAGTCCTTCTATAATATAAGGCGGAAGATTATCCATAGCCGCTTTTATGGTATCTATGAAGTTTTTCATTCCATTGATTTCGATTCTCAGCCCCAGTTGCTGTAACAGCACTTTAATTGATTCAATATCATCTTCGTGTATTAATATTTCCTCGCTATTATAACATTTAAGAAGCCCTATAATTGAGTTTTTGCATTTAATAGGCAGCGAGATCATGGCGACAATCCCTTCTTTTTTTGCTGCATCAGCATATTTTACTCTTTTATCATTTTCAAGGTTTATATATAAGGCTATATCACCTTTTAGAAATGTATCAAGGTCATCGTTAATATATATAGAGCCTTTATCTAAATATTCATCGCTTAAGCCATAACTGTTTATGCGAAATAATTCTTTTTCTTTATCATCATAAAGCAGGACACTGCCGCCTTTAAACCCGAATGTGCGGCAAACCCCTTCCACAAGATGCTGAAACAGCAGGTTCATGCTCTCATATGTTGAAATGGCGCGACTTATGGTTCTATATTCCCGTAAATAAAATTTTCTTTCATTTTTGTTTTTCATTTCAGCTTCTCCTTAGGAGCGGGGAAATATATATTTCCAATTTTTTTGATCTATAATTTTATTAACACTCATGCCTGGCAGGCACAAGAAAAAATGAAAAAGAGTTTCTCTTTTTTATAAAAACAAATCGCTAATTGAGAATCGACAACCGTGAATGGTAAGGAACGGGTACGAATTTTATTGTATGATTACTGATTTTATTATAATCTCTTCATTAATATTATTTTGTCCTTATTATTTAGGGCTTCTTCTAAATTTTTCAATCTTTAAAGGAGATTATCATGGAAAAGGTTATAGTAAAGGATATGATGGTGCCGCTCACCGGGTTTGTTACTGTTTCAGAAGATGATTCTTTCTTTGATGCTGTTCAAGCTTTGAAGAAGGCAGTTGACGTTCATGGCGGAATTAAATCTCAGCGAAGGGCTATTCTTGTTTCCGATAAAGATGGAAAAGTAGTGGGTAAGGTCAGCCAGTTGGATATCATTAGAGCGTTGGAACCTAAATATGATCAGATGGATTCTTCTCGCTCTATGTCCCGTTTTGGCTTTAATGCAAAATTTATAAGTACCATGTTTGAACAGTTTAATCTTTGGAATAAACCATTGGATGAGATTTGTCGAAAAGCGTCTCGGATTAAAATTAAACAGTTTATGTATACGCTTACCGAGGGAGAATATGTTGATCAGGATGATTCGCTAAATAAAGCAGTCCATAAGTTGGTTATAGGTTCTCATCAATCTCTTCTTGTTACAAAAGAGAAAGAGATTGTAGGTATTCTTCGTTTGAAAGATCTATTTGAAGAAGTTTGCGACAGGTTGGATGCCTGTGAATTATAAATGACGGAGATCATTAATGCCCTGGGATCTTTGACTTCTTTCACAAAAGGAGAGGAAGCTGATGCAGTTAAGCAGGTTAAAAAATGCCCGGATCCGACAGCTTAAAGCTATGGATGGTGTTATAAGGCTTAAGAGTTTCGGCGATTGGACAATCAATGCTCTTCGGGATACAGCCGAAATACTGGAGCAGTTTTCCCGGGCAAGCCGCAACGTATCCATACATTGGGATGTTTCCGATGTCTTGCGTGTTGACTCGGCAGGCATGATGCTTTTCATTCACTATTACGATCTGTTGAATTCAAACAACTGCTCCATTGAAGTCACTGGAACAAAGAGTGAACATGAAAAGATGTATCGGCTGCTGCGAGAGTATGCACCCGGACATCCTGTGGCCAAGTCCGCTTTCCCCTCCCGCTTCCTGAAGCTTTTGAACGACATAGGCAAAATCACAGTGGCCTTTGTATTGGATATGGCGGCACTCCTCTCTTTTATCGGCGAAATCTTTATAATCTTTCTTGACTCGTTCCTGCACCCGCTTTCCATCCGCTTTGGCACAATTGTCAAGAATATTGAAGAAGCCGGTGTACGTGCAATGCCCATTGTTGCGCTGACCAGTTTCCTGATCGGGGTGGTGATCGCCTATCAGGGGGCTGTGCAGCTTGAGAAGTTCGGCGCTCATATCTTTATTGTGGACATGATCAGCATCTCAATCACCAGAGAACTCGCCCCACTTATCACTGCTATAGTCGTGGCCGGCCGTACAGGTTCCTCGTATACAGCTCAACTTGGCGTGATGAAAATAACCGAAGAGATTGACGCCATGCGAACCATGGGATTTGATCCCCACCGGTTTCTGGTGCTGCCGCGCATAATTGCCTTGATGATCGTCTTGCCTTTAATGATTTTTTTTGCCGA
Source organism: Deltaproteobacteria bacterium (assembly GCA_021157555.1). Lineage (GTDB taxonomy): Bacteria > Desulfobacterota > Desulfobacteria > Desulfobacterales > BuS5 > BuS5. Next base: position 4,917 of record JAGGWL010000279.1, read on the forward strand.
TATCGTCGGGATCCTTGCCGGTATGTTCATCTCTCATACCCACCTGCACATCTCTTATGCCGAATTTCTCCACCGGCTGCAGTCCGTTCTCGAGGTAAAGCATGTATGGATCGGTCTTTGTAAAGGTCCTTTTTTCGCGTTGCTTATCGCCGTCGTCAGTTGCTTCCGTGGTTTTCAGGTCTCTAAAAGTACGGAAAGCATAGGACGTTATACTACCATAAGTGTTGTCAATGCTATTTTTCTGGTGATCGCAAGTGACGCACTTTTTTCAGTATTATTAACGGAGTTTGGGATTTGAGTAACACAGTTATCGCAGTATCGGATGTTGTGACCCGGTTTGGTCAAAACATCGTTCATGATGGAATCAGCCTGAGTGTAGGTCGGGGGGAGATTTACGGGCTTCTTGGCGGGAGCGGGTCAGGAAAATCAACATTACTGAAAGAGATGATCCTTCTCCTACGTCCGCAGTCCGGAGAGATAAAGATTCTTAACCAAAACATTTTGACGCTTAGCCGTACCGATACAGCCATATTGAGACGGCAATGGGGCGTACTTTTCCAGGCCGGCGCACTCTATTCTTCACTCACTGTCGCGGAAAATGTCGGGATAAAGCTCAAGGAGTATACCGATCTTCCTCTGAGAATAGTCGATGATATCGTGCGGATGAAAATCAATATGGTTGGTCTTCCTGAACATGCCGCAGACCTTTATCCGGCGGAACTGAGCGGCGGCATGATCAAACGGGTTGCGTTGGCACGGGCACTGGCCATGGATCCCGAGCTCCTGTTTCTTGATGAACCGACATCGGGGCTGGATCCCATCGGCGCGGAGGCATTCGATAATCTGATCCTCAAACTGCGGGAGTTACTGGATTTAACTGTTGTAATGGTCACCCATGATCTTGATTCCATCTGGACCATCGTTGACCGTTTTTGCGTCCTTGGAGAAAAAAAAGTGGTCGCAGAAGGCACTCTTAATGAAGTTAAAGACAATTCTCACCCCGTTGTAAGGAATTTTTTCGGAGGGTCACGGGGACGCTTACGGAGCCGGAATGGAAAGTAAAATCAATTATACGATTGTTGGAATGTTTCTTGTCCTGCTGTTGGCAGGGCTTATATTTTTTGGCTACTGGTTAGGGAAGTATGGCGGACAGCAGGAATATGACTATTATTATGTATATATAACGGAATCGGTTTCAGGTTTAAGCCCTGATGCTTCCGTTAAGTACAGAGGCATTGAAGTAGGCATTGTGGAACATTTAGGTATAAATTTTAAAAATTCCGAAGAGGTGGAGATTCTTTTAAAAATCAAACATGGAACCCCGGTTAAGGTGAACACCACCGCTATGCTTAAGTTTTTCGGAATGACTGGACTGGCTTTTATTGAACTCAAAGGAGGCAGCAAAGACGCGCCATTGCTCAAAAAGGTAAAAGATAAGGTTCCTGTCATTCCTGCAAGCCCCTCAATATACGCAAGGTTCAATGAATCCCTGACCATTCTCGCTACAAAATCGGCCCAAACCCTGAACAAACTTGACCTGCTGCTGAATGAGGAAAACCTCCAAAATATCGTAACAATGTTTTATGAAATAAAGATGTTCTTTAAAGAAACCAGGAGGCAGATGGAGGGTTTTCAGCGTATTATTGATAACGGTGTTGTAGCGGAAAAACGCATTAACAAGGCTTTTGAAAAAGTTGAAGCCGCCTCCGTTAGTGTTAAAAAAATGGCTGACAATCTGGATGAGAACTATGCCAACATAGGTCGTACCGTAAGCCGGGATGTGCGACAGAGCCTCTCATCGTTTAATCAACTGCTTTACGATTTGGATATTCTGGTGGGAGA
>JAGGWL010000003.1 GCA_021157555.1 Deltaproteobacteria bacterium
CTTTTAATTCTTTAATATAGTATTTGTAAATAACATTATTCAATATAGTATTTATTTTTATATCTGCATCATTAAAATAAATATTTTTTCCAAAAAACAAGCTTGCTTTGATTAATGGCGGTGTAAGGTATTGGGTTTCAATAGAAAGAGAGTCAATTGACTGAAGCGCATGCTTAAGCTGGTTTTCTGACATAAAATCTTTTTTACAAGCAAGCCACCACCCCCATTCTCCAAACGAAGGGACATTGTCATGAATAGGAACTGTAGAAAAATTTGCGCTTTTTATGGTTTTACCAATACAAATAAATGCTTTTTTAGTAAAAAAAGGTGATGAAGATTGCTGTACCACAATACCATTTCGCGATAGTTTATGATATATTTTTTTATAAAAACCTTTTGAGTATAATTTTGAAAGTTCTAAAGAGTTTGGGTCAGGAAAGTCTATAATTATAACATCAAAAAGCCCTGGCGCCTGTTCAATAAATTGCGCCGCATCCATATTGATGATAGAAATTTCAGGTCCAGGGGCAAATTCCTGCAACAAGGGACGGGCACGATTTTCTATGGGAACCTTAATTTTTTTACCTGATTTAATAGCCCTGTTTTTTATAATACTGACTTTAGCATTCTTCAAACTTCCTTTATTTAGAGAAGAAAGATAGGGATTGTTTGTTGCAATATTTGTCATTTCGGGATCAATATCAACGAGAGTAATAGATGCAACTTCTTTATATTTTAAAATTTCCCGGACAGCAAGACCGTCACCACCGCCAAGGACAAGAATCCGTTTTCGTTGTTGTGCTGCGTGCATTGCCGGATGAACAAGTAATTCATGATAAATATATTCATCATTGCTATGGAATTGCAAATGGCCATTGATATAGCAGGCAATATCTCCTGCAAAATTCTCAGTTAAAACAATATGCTGATAGATTGTTGTTTTGCTGTACACGATCGGGTCAAGAAAAAGCCTTTGCTCTGCGCAGGCTGTCCAGGCAGGCGCATTAAAAAAGCCATATCCTAACCCGGCAACACTCACTATTACAAGGATAGCCAGAATAATTTTTTTTGAGGCAATTTTTATAAAATAGAAGAGCGCAGTACCTGCAACTATATTGTTAACAATGCCTATAATAAATCCTGTTTGAATTATAGTAAAAAATCGGGTCAGAAAAAAAATCCACAACAGGGCGCCAAGGAATGCCCCAATATAATCCATTCTCAGAATACCACCAATATTCAGCCTTAGCTGGGGGGTGTACCGTTCATTAATTCGAGCCAGAACAGGTATTTCCAGGCCGATCAATAATCCTGTAATAGTTGACAGCCCATATTGAGCCAGTGCAAAATGATCACGGCTGGCTCCAAAAACAAATAAAAGAAATATTGGTCCGAATCCTCCGACTAAACTAAGAATCATTTCAAAAAAAATAAAACTGTCAAAAATATGCCTGTCCTTGATGTGCTTTTGGATATCGGAACCGATCCCCATGCAGAACATCATTAATCCAATAATAACTGCCCACTGTTGGACTGAGTTTCCCAGGAGATCGGAAGCAATTTTACTAAACGTATATTCATAGGCAATTCCACAACCTCCCATGAGGAAGGTGATTATATAAATTGCTGCCCGTCCGAATGATATATCTGATTTAACCATCGTATTTATGTTCATTTATTTTGTTTAAGAGTCGTTTTTTTTAACAAGCTCGCGCAAGTTACACCGGCAAGGAGTCCGCAAAGATGCCCCTCCCATGATACAAAAGGTCTGCCCGGCAAGACACCATGGAGAAACCCTCCATACAAAAACAGGACAACAAGGGATATGCAAATGGAGCTGAAGCGTCTCTCATACCAGCCTGCAGTTGCTAAAAATCCGAAATAGCCGAAAATCAGCCCGCTGGCTCCAATATGATACGCTGGCCGACCCACTAACCAGACTCCTGCTCCACCGACAAGCATCACAAAGAGCGATAGCTCCAGAAAGTCATTTAATCCGCGTAAACTTACCAGGGTGCCAAGGATTATAAAAGGAATGGTGTTAAGCAGAAGGTGATAAATATTTTGATGAATAAAGGGAGAAAAAATAATTCCACGCAGACCGATTACTGTTCTGGGAAGAATTCCATATATGCCGAATTTATTTCCTGTTGCAATATCAATAAGCTCTATAACCCAAAACAATGCAGCGAGGCTCGCTATTAATAAAACACTATTTTTAATATTTATGTTCATATATTTTTTTTATATAAAAGTGCCTAAAGTGGTAGAGACAAGGCATGCCTTGTCTCTTTATATTTGTATTGTTCCTAATCTGCTACAGGAGTATTTTTGTTATTCAAAGGCTCAAGTCCTTTTGCGATTCTTCTTATATTTTCAGCAACTCCTTTAACAATCCCCTGCATGGATACATCTGTTGACCCTGATATATGAGGAGTAGCAAGCACGTTAAAATTAAATATGGGGTCATCAGGATCAGGAGGTTCTTCCCAAAAAACATCCAGGCCAGCTCCCCCAATCTTGCCGCTTGCAAGTGCTTCCTCAAGCGCTCCACGATCGACCAGTCCGCCTCGGGATAAATTAATCAGAAAAGAATCAGGTTTCATGTTAGCAAATGTTATTTTGCTAATAATATTTCTGTTCTTTTGGTTCATAGGCAGACAAAGGATCAGAAAATCCGATTTTCTGGCCAAATGGTCAAGCTCATCGGGTCTGCCGACCCACTCAAGCCCCAAATCCTTTTGCGCCTGGTGTGGGTTATTTTGTTTAATTCCAATCAAATGAACATCAAAGGCTTTAAGCCTTTTGATCAGTGCTTGCCCTATTCCGCCAAGACCTACCAGACCAACAGTTTTGCCGCAGAGTGATTTTCCCTGGGGTTCCCCCATCTTGCCAGCCAACATGCTTTGTGCCATATTTTTAAAATTTCTTGACAGGCCGATCATCATATATATTCCGATTTCAGCTACAGAGTCAGCGTTCCCTGAACTGGCAGTGGGAACATTGGCAACCCAGATATTATTTTTAATGGCTGCGTCAACGTCAACCCCTTCAAGCCCTGAACCACACTGTTGTATAAGACGTAATCGGTCACTTTTAGTTATCATTTGTTCTGTGACAGAACACATGGTTGGTATCAAAACATCATATCCTTTTAAGTTATCAGCCCTGAATTGGCCGGTTGCCTCAAAAGAGTGCTCGGGAAGTTCAGATCGAATCAGACCCAGAAAGCCTCCCCACGCATTTTCCGGAGCGGCAAATAGAACTTTCATTTTTTTATAATATCCTTTCAAAGGAGTCCCCGTTCCCTGCTTATAAGAATTATTTTACCCCCGTCATAGCTCTTGTCATAAGCAAAAAACGAAATATCCCTTTTTCAGATAGCTTTTCCGATTTAAAATGGGTATAACGGTTTAACATATTAGAAATACAGTGAGATTCAAATCTGTTTATCCCCCCCCATTGAGCAAAAACAAATTTTCCATCAATATCTTCAATAAATGGTTTAGAAAGTTTATTCTTATATTTTAGGTATTTTTTAGTGTTGACAATTAAAATTATTTTTTTTTCTTTTGACAATTTATTAAATTTGTTAATTGTAAGCAAACGGGAATCATTATAATTTAGACCATACGATAGTTCTCCGGCGCTGTCCAGCAATGCGACATTATTTCTTTTATAGACCCAGCAGACAGCATGCACCAGAGAGCTGTCTGAAACAAGAAGCGTATCAGGCTTTATTTGGCAGATATGCTTCCGGAGAAATTTACCAGGTGATTTTCTTGCCTTGACTTGATCCGGCATAATAAAATGTACCATAAACATAAAACAGAGCGGCGCGCAGCAAAATAGAATAAGTTTTTTTCTATAGATCGCTGTTCTTACAGCCGAACTTAATAAAATAGACCATAATAACAGCCCTGCAACAGCCAAAATCCATTTCCAGGTTTCATGCTCTCCAAAGACCTTCAGACCTGGCAGACCGATTATTTGGCTAAAAAATATCAGAATTGAACAGATAAAAACCAGTCCTGATAAAATAAGGACGCCGGTGTTAAATTTTTTCTCAGATTCGGGTTCTTTTAAAAGACCTGCCGCTGTAAGGATCATTAATGGTGGAAAACAGGGCAGGATGTATGTGCCGAGTTTGCCGGAAGATGCTGAAAAAAAAATGAATGGAAATAAAAACCAGCAGCCGGCAAACCTGATAAGCGGATCCCCAAATCCTGTTTTTTTGATACCCGAAACAGCGGCTCCCCAAAGCACTGTCCAGGGCAGCGCGCCGGCCAGTATAACAGGTATAAAAAAATAGAATGGATTTTGATGTTGAGGATGATCGGAAAGAAAGCGTTTGATATGCTCTGTCCAGAAAAAGTAATTCCAGAAATCCGGTTCTCTGAAATAAATTTTCAGGCCCCACGGAAGCACAACCAGGCCTGCAACAGCAACCGGCACCCAAAGATATTTAAAAAAATCTTTTAAACGACCTTCCCAAATCAGAAATGGCAAAATGACTAAAACCGGCAGCGCAAAGGCTATAAAGCCTTTGGTCAAAAAAGCCAGTCCGCAGAAAAATCCGGACAAAGCCAAAAAATATATTTTTTTCTTATGCTTATTTTCCATATAGGCAAAAAAAGATGAAACTATAGCTCCGGTTACAAACATGGAAAAGATTCCATCCAGGATATTAAAAACACCGATTCCAAAACATTGAAAGCAGCTTAGGAGTCCGACGGATGAAAGAATTCCTGCATTAAAGCCTAAAAATTTTTTGACCACCATAAAAACCATCAAAGCCGTAAGCCCGGCAGCAAGAGCTGGAGGAAAACGCACGGCAAATCTATTTTCGCCGAATATTTTCATAGATAAGGCATTAACCCAATATCCAAAAACCGGTTTTTCAAAATATTTTAGTCCGTCAAGATGGGGTACAATAAAGTCTCCGGTAGCAAGCATTTCTCTGGGAATCTCGGCATATCTGAATTCATCCGGAATAACCATTGGCCGTACACCAAGAGGTAGAATGTAAAGTACAAAAAAAAGTCCTATCACAGCCATCGCCAAGCCATTTATCTTGACTGACATGATATCCACCCTTCCCTGCCTGAAAAATTTTTTTTAATAATTTCAGCGTAGTCTATAGTAGCAGAATCTGAAAGAAAATTCCCTAAAGGTATAAAATTAACCCCTTTGGCCTGGGCAATTTTTATAAAATCTTTAAACATGCCAAAGCAGGCAATCCCTTCTACCTCGGCATGAATCGCCAAAACATTCAATTTGTCGGGCTTAAGCAGGGAAAGCATGTATTCATTGTAGTTTTTCTTTGTGATATTTTTTTGCCCGATAATTTCATCATAAGTTGGCAAAGTAACCGGTATCTGTGGCTGGGCAAGCCGTTCTCCATTGACAACAGGATAAAAAATGCTTTCTCCCCGACAATCACTGTTATATTTTAAACAAAAATCATTTTTTACGGTCAGAGCCACATCTCTGCATTTCCAGGCCGGGGCCGCTGTAGATACTGGAGGATGACCCGTAATCTTTTCCAGGCTTTTCATCCCTTTTTGAAGCCAGCTTTCAATGGTCTTTTGTTCCATATTATCAATATTCGCCTGCCAGGAATGATGATCCCAGGCATGCAGCCCGATTTCATGACCTGCACAAGCTGTCGCCCGTATTGTATTACTATATTTTTTCCCAATAACCGGTCCGGGCCAGAAGGTTCCTTTAAAGATAATATCCCATCCGTAAAGACTGGCGGCCCTGGTCCTGAGCATCTTTCCCAAAAAAGAAGGCCGCAGCAGCCTGAAGAGGTGCCGCCCCATATTATCCGGGCCTACGGAAAAAAAGAAAGTCCCTTTTATTGATTGCCGGGCAAAAAGCCTGCACAGATTAGGAACACCATCGCGGGTACCCCTTAAGGTATCAACATCAATTCTTAAGCCTATTCTCACAGTTAAACAGCCGGCCTGATTTTATTTTCTGGAAAAGTTAAAGAAAAATTTTCGCTCTGCGCTTTTTTAAGGCTTAATCTTTTGTTATGACCGGAATTAATCGCATCATGCAGAAAAAAATCAAGGGTATCTTCAAC
>JAGGWL010000211.1 GCA_021157555.1 Deltaproteobacteria bacterium
AATGAAGCAGAGATGCAAATGGACGGGCTCTGATCCGGTTTATGTAAAATATCATGACACTGAATGGGGCGTTCCGGTGCATGATGACCGAACCCTGTTTGAATTTCTTGTGCTTGAAGGCGCACAGTCCGGTCTGAGCTGGATAACCATTCTGAAAAAAAGGAATAATTTTGCCAAGGCCTTCGCAGGATTCGACCCGGAAACAATAGCGGAATATAATCAGGACAAGATCGAAGCGCTTATGCAAAACAAATCTATTATCAGAAATCGTTTAAAAATAGAATCTGTTGTGCGAAATGCAAAATTATTTCTTGATATTCAACAGGAATTCAACAGCTTTAACGATTATATCTGGATGTTTACAGGTGGGAAACCGAAAAAAAATGCATGGCGGCATGAGGATGAGATTCCCGTAGCGACAAAAGAATCCTCAGCTATGAGCAAAGATTTAAAAAAAAGAGGGTTTAAGTTTGTCGGTCCTGTAATATGCTATGCCTTTATGCAGGCTGTCGGCATGGTAAATGACCATATAATAGATTGTTTCAGATATAATGAGATATATCTTCTTACACACGTACCCGTAGGGGAGGACTCACCTTAATATATTGAGGGTTTAAATGTCCCCGAACTCCCACGATTTAATCGACATATCAATTTTTCAAGGAGCGTCCCACCTCTATTCTAACGGAGGGTGTAAAGACTTATTTAAGACAAAGGCTTTCAAAGGTTGAATCTAGTATTGTAAAGAAGTTTTTCCAATTTGACAATATCTTTGCATGAAAACCATGAATAAAAACATTAAAATGGGATTTTCTCAGCAAACTTTTGATTTTGAGCAATTCCATGAGCAGAACTTAAAAAAAGAAGTTCTTGCCTTTATTGATTCAACGATTGCCGATAACGGTCAAGTTACGTTTGAGCAGGTGGCAAGCCATTTTTCCATGCAATCTGGCAGGTGGACAAAACCGCTTATCCAGAATTTGATAAACGACCTGTTTAACGATGATAAAATCCATTTTATTATTGATGGAAAAAAATTTTTGTATGAAAATATCAAAACCCTTCTTTCTGAACCTGTTCAATCGAAATCAGAATTTATACAAATAAGAGAGACCCTTTCTATTGTAAAAACTCATTTCTCTGAACCTGCTCGATGGAAATATGTCGAAATTATAAAACCTGAAGTAGTTGAAGAAGCTATTCTGCTAAGAGCACAACATCTGGGCAAAAAACTATTCAAAGATATCGGCCCGGTGTGCCAGAACAGCCTGTGCCGAAACCTTCGCAGACATTTACGCATGTGGAGGGGCAATCTGGAAACGTTTCAAAAGGTTGCCGGAACAGGGGGCTATCCCGGGACAAATGAAATCCGGAAGGGGCTGGATCTTTTAAATAAGCTTTTGAGTGTCTATGATCCGTATCAATTGATAGAAACTTTTCTCAATAATGAAGACCGGTTCCGCGATGCATATTCTTATTTTGTTATTTTGGAAAATTTTTATAAAAACCAGATTCATATATGGGATTCGTTGATTGAGGCTGTTGATATTTTTAAACCCAACCGGATGCTTCTTAAAAAAGATCCTGATGTGAAAACAGCGCTTGAAACACTCTGCAAAATATTGAAAAAGCCTAACCCTTACAGTATGATTAAGGAAATAATGAGCCTCATATCTACTGTAAAGGCCGCTAATGATCCTATCGTTGAGGAGCAAATAGCTTCTGCAAAAGTTTTGGCCGTTGAAAGGATAGAAAAAAAGATTGACAAGGTCGTTAAAGTTTTGGATGAAAAAAATGCAAATAGTAATATCAGGAATAAAGCGCTTTTTCCGTTGCAAACCAGCAAGAAAAAAATAAATATGGCTTCAAACTTCCAAAGTATTACCGATTATCTGGAACACGCAATAGATCAATTCGATAATGTCATGGAGATACTTGGGAACGAAGACGAAATCATTTTTTTGGCATGATAATTATTAATAAATTGAAAATATCGTTTTTTAATAATGTTGTTTAACATGTTGGAGTTCAAGTATATTCTCATTATTACGGCCCGCAGAGCCGATTCCCCTACAACAAGGATTGAAACGAGCCTACAACAAGGATTGAAACGAGTAAGACACCCAGGCTGATATGTTTAACCCTTTCAGGACAGTCTGCAGCATTTGTGCATCCTGACAACCGGCTCACATAGAATTACACACGGGGTTAAAGTTATAAAGACCATTTATCTCATCAGTATATTTACCGTTGTTTTGATAAATTACTAAAGGCGGGCCTGTTATTATTCCGGGGCGGCTCCCTTTAATACCTTTCACAAGAATAAGTTTGGCCTGTTCATGACTTCTTGAATGCACCATCCTGATATATTTTGGTTCAATGCCGTACGATCTCATTCCAGTTAACATATCGACCATACGTTCAGCAGGATATACTACAAAAAATTTTCCTGAAATATTTAGAAGACGATCTGCGGTTTCTATTAAATCGTTTAAGGTAGCTTTTATTTCATGCCTTGCCAGGGCCTTCTGCCGATCAGGATTTATCCTTCCGGAGTCGGCCTTTCTGTAGGGAGGATTACTAACAACCAGATCAGCAGGGCCGGATATCATATCTATTTTCAGAACTTTCATATCAGAACGGAAAATGGCAACCTGATCATCCATATGGTTCTCTTTGACATTTAAATCAGCCAGTTTGGCCAGTTGTTTCTGAACTTCTATGCCATATACCCGGATGTCGGGATAGCGATGGGTCAATATCAGCGGAATAATGCCGCATCCCGTACCCAGATCCACTATTCGGTCACCTTTTTCCGGTCGAACAAAACCGGCCAGCAAGACTGCATCTATTGAAAAACGGTAACCGTCTCTATCCTGTTTAATTGTAATACGGCCATTATAAAAGGAATCTGTAGTAATGTCGCCGGTCATCTATACAGGGCCTATTTTAAATTTTATATCTTCAACCAGTGTTTTACCAAAAAAATCATTTATCGATTTAATCATATCTTTTTTTAAAAACTGTAATTGCTGGATCCATGCCGAATCCGATACATGCACAATTAATATTTTTTTTTTGAATGCAGCAGGCCTGGAATCGTTTGCAATCACTTCGCCGACGAGACTTGCCCACATATCCCAAATTTCAAAAATTCCGTTTTCAACTTCACTTCGGCAAGAGAAAAGTACCTCATTTATAAAGCTTCCTATATGCACAGGTTTTTTCATGCAGCCTCCTATGGATTTTCACATAAACAATTTCACTGCGTCCCCGTTCCTAACCCTGTGAAATTAAATGTATAGATCATTTAAGGATATCAACAATCTTAACATTGAAAAAGGATTAAAAAAAGGTTAAAAGATAAATTTTAAATTGCAGGCATAAAAACCTGGAAGCAATAACTCATAGGAAAATAAATGAATTTAATAGGTTATATAATTATAGTTGCCATAATAACGGATTTTTTGCTTCATGGTTTTGCAGATCTGTTAAACCTTAAAACATTAAGCAATAAAATTCCCTATGAATTTGTCGGGATATATGATGAAAACGATTATAAAAAATCACAGGAATATCTTAAAACAAATACTAAATTCGGGTGGGCAACTTCTTTCTTTGATTTGATCATTATTCTTGTTTTCTGGTTTGGAAAAGGCTTTCTTTTTCTTGATAATACGGTCAGATCATTCAATTTCAATCCTGTCACGACCGGTCTTGTCTATATGGGAATACTAATTTTATTCAAGTCTCTTCTAAATCTGCCGTTTTCTATATATTCAACTTTCGTTATTGAAGAAAAATTCGGATTTAACAAAACCGGCTGGAAGACATTTATTATGGATTTAATCAAAGGATTTATTATCTCCATACTTATAGGAGCGCCTCTGCTTGCCGGAATACTACTTTTTTTCCAATACGCAGGAGATTATTCATGGCTGTATTGCTGGCTGGCTGTTGTAATTTTTATTTTATTTGTTCAATTTATAGCGCCAACTTATATTATGCCTTTATTCAACAAGTTTACAGTGATAGAGGAAGGAGAACTAAAAGATTCTATAGTCTCTTATTCCAAAAAGATAGATTTTCCTCTTAAAAAGATCTTTGTGATGGATGGATCAAAGCGTTCAAGCAAATCGAATGCTTTTTTTACCGGATTCGGCAATAATAAAAGGATTGTCTTATTTGACACTCTTATTAAACAGCACTCGGTTTCGGAACTTGTATCTATACTTGCACATGAAATGGGACATTACAAAAAAAAACATATATTAAAAAATATTATTATCAGTATAATACAAATCGGAATAATATTTTTTCTGTTGTCGATATTTATATCTTATCAGCCTCTTTTTGATGCATTTTATATAAAAGAAAAATCCGTATATGCCGGATTGATTTTTTTTGGAATGTTATATTCGCCGATAGGTTTTTTTACTGGTATATTAATGCAGTATATTTCGAGGAAAAATGAAAATGAAGCTGACAGGTTTGCAGTAGAAACAAATGAAGATGCCGAATCCATGATTAATGCTTTAAAAAAATTATCCGTTCATAATCTTTCTAATTTAACACCCCATCCTTTTTATGTTTTTTTGAATTATTCGCACCCGCCGGTACTGGAAAGAATAAAGCCTTTAGCCCACTATAGACCGTCACATAAATAATTTCACCGCAAAGAGCGCATGTTCCAGTAGGGGTTCAAAATTTTGAACCCCTACATTGCTTTTTGCGTCCTTTTCAAAAATTATTATATATCATAATAGAGATAAAACTCATG
>JAGGWL010000043.1 GCA_021157555.1 Deltaproteobacteria bacterium
TGTTCGCTTGATGCGGGCAAAGATAAAAGTTTAGCCAAAAAAATATTTTCAGGACTGGTTTATGCTTTTACAGATGTGTGGGACGATCTGGCAGGCTGGTTTTTTGCAGGCCTGCTGATTGCCGGATTTATTACTGCTCTTATACCTGATGAGTTGATCAGTCGTTTTCTCGGAGGCGGGCTGACATCAATGCTGCTGATGCTTCTTACAGGGATCCCCCTTTATATATGTGCGACTGCGTCAACACCCGTTGCGGCCGCATTGATCATGAAGGGTATCAGCCCGGGCGCTGCGTTGGTTTTTCTAATTGCAGGTCCTGCAACAAATATGACATCCTTGACTGTTTTGACTGGAATCCTCGGTAAAAAGACATTAATGATTTATCTCACGACAATTGCATTATTTTCAGTTACCTTTGGTCTGATGATTGATAAATTTTATCTTATTATGAATATATCTCCCCAGGCCATTATCGGAAAAGCGTCTGAGATGCTTCCCCTGTGGCTGGAATTTACAGGGACAACAATTCTTGTTTTGATATCTGTAAAACCGTTTTGCAGAATTATTACGAAATGTAAAACAAAAATTTTTATGCCAAAAAAACAAAGGGGCATCTAATTATACGCCATATTTTTTTGTCCCCATTCCGTATCATGATACGATTATGTTTCATTACTCAATTGAGACACGTTTATTGAGACAGATTCTCAAAGCCTTCCTCGCTTATTCAGTTAGCCCATTCCAATATAATAGTTTAATATAAAAAGAAAAACATTGTTTAAGTCTTAAATTCTAAAAAAACATTAAGCAGCAATTTTTTTTCTAAAATGTACCTGTAATTTGTTTTTTATTTTTTTAATGATAATATCCGCTGCAATATTAACTTGTTAGCGTATGATTGTTTCACGATATGTATCTGCTTTGACATTATTACCGGAATTGCTGTTGGTTAACCTGAAATCACAGCCATTATCTTTCCCTAACTATTTATTATCAATAGCGATTCTATTCTTTTTGTAATTTTGCAGAATCATGGCATGTTTATTGAAGACTATATCAAACAGACTTATGAAGAAATAGTATAAAGCGTTTTTTTACGATTAAAGGAGGAAAAATTGGAGAAAAAAAAAGATTTGTTGGAAAAAGGTGCTCTGGTACAAAGAGATGGGCAAACTTATGCCATTGTACCTCATATCTCCGGGGGATTATGCACACCAGCAATGTTAAGAACAATTGCCGATGTCTCTGAAAAATATAACGCCGCTGCCATAAAGCTGACAAGTGCAGCCAGAGTCGCCATTGTTGGACTTAAAGAAGAAGATATAGATAATGTTTGGAAAGAGCTGGAGCTTTCACCCGGTGCTGCAGTTGGACTGTGTGTACGCAGCATCAAATTTTGTCCTGGTACAACTTTTTGCAAAATGGGAAAACAGGATGCGGTTGGGCTTGGAATGAAACTGGATGAATTATATCATGGTACAAAAATGCCGTCCAAATTTAAAATCGGTGTTTCAGGATGTAGAAATGCATGTGCAGAGTCCTGGATCAAGGATCTTGGCCTTATTGGCGAAAAAAAAGGATGGAAGGTTCTGGCTGGTGGAAACGCTGCCTCAAAACCTATGATCGCCAGCCTTATTGCAGATAGTCTTGATACGGATGAGGCTCTGGCTTTAATAGGAAGAATAGTAGAACGGTACCAACAACACCCCAAAGCTGTAAGATTAGGGGCTGTTATAGAAGAAGTAGGCCTTGAGCAGTTTAAAAAGGATGTGGGCGTAGCCTGATATTATTAATTCAACAAAAGGAGAAAAAAATGGAACTTAGCCAAGCAGTAAAAGATGTGCTGAATAGTAAGAATAGAGTCAATATATTAAGCACGGTAAATGAAAAAGGTGAAACAGATGTAGCAGTTTTCGGTTCAGCTCAGTTAACAGAGAAGGGCACAATTTCTTTTGTGCTAAAAAATACAAGCAGATCCCTGACAAATATCAAAGAAACAACCTATGCCTCTTGTTTGGTTCTTCTGCCTGAGACAGAAGGCAGCGGCCTTAAAATAAAAGGCTGCCGGGTTTATCTGAAAAAAGATTTTATTGAACGATCACGAAATCCGGTTTATCTTGTTGAGAGATCTGAAGGTGAAGCAGCAGGCTGGGAAAAATCATTTAATGTAGATCGGGAAAACAAAGCCGAAGACCGTTCTACCCCGGACAGCTATCTTGTTGTTTTTAGTATTGTTGAAGCCCGCCCGATTGTTGATACAGGACAAGGCATTTAATCTTTTTGCCAATCAATAAAAGTAATATTTTTTGCATCCCATTTTCAGTTGTTAAAAATTCCCATGAATATGCAGCACTCACACGGGCGATCATAAGGATCGCCCGTGTGAACGGGGGTTATTCAGAAATGGTTGGAATCTTTGTTGTCTCACCCTTGTAATTTCGTAACGTGTATTCCTTTGCATTTTTATCAATTATATAATAGTCAGGTATTATATGATTAATTAAATTGAAACAAAAACGCATTGAATTATAGACGTTCCAGGTTCCAATGGATCATTTAAATGAAATATCAAAAACAATAGCTCTTACAATGGGCGTGGGATGGGCCAGCGGGATTAATCTTTATCTGGCAATTCTGATGCTCGGCCTGCTTGAATTAACTGGAAACATCAGCCTGCCTGCGGATCTACAGATATTAGGCAGTCCTATGGTGATAGGAGCGGCAGGACTTATGTATTTCATTGAGTTTTTTGCAGATAAAACACCAGGAGTTGATACAGCATGGGATGCTGTTCATACATTTATCCGTATTCCTGCAGGCGCTGTATTGGCTGCATCCGCTGTTGGTGATGTTAACCCTGTTCTGGAGCTTGCCGCAGGCCTTGCAGGAGGCGGCATAGCCGCAGGCACGCATGCTGTTAAATCCGGAACCAGGGTACTGATCAATACTTCTCCTGAACCTTTTTCCAACTGGACAGCTTCAATAACAGAAGACCTTGTGGTTATTGCCGGGATATGGACTGCTCTTAATTATCCATGGTTATTTATCACATTTCTGGTTCTTTTTATTTTGCTGATGATATGGTTGCTGCCTAAACTATGGAAAGGAATTAAAAAAGTTTTAGGATTTATTGTGCGTTTCTTTCAAAAAAATAAGCATCATCAATCTTAACGCCCACAAGGGTGTGTAGATTATTTCATCCACGTTCCTAATCTTCACTTTCATATTTTGTTGTGCCCGCTGGGGCATTGGGGTTTTCAAGGATTTATTTCAGGAATATAGCGGCCAACTGCTTTTATTTCATTAGGGAATGCCGGCCGCCACTTTACATTATAAAAAAGATTAAAACCAAAACATAGCTTTGGCGTAAAAGAAGCAATATATACTTTTGCAGGATCATCCTCAAAGTTTTCAACCCACAGGATATCTGAAACTTTAAGATTAAAATCCCTGCATATTCTTTTGCCGATACTTTCAGCGCAATTTGTTTTAAAACATTCATTGGATATGCTTGTTGCAACCATAGCGATTGGTTTTAGATACCTTACGTCCGGCAGGGTTAAGGTAAAATCAATGAGTCTGATTCGCCATGCCGGAGCATACCGTCCTGATATGATTGTTTTTCGTCTTTTTTCTCGTTTAATTCTATATATTCCGTCATAAAATATCAAATTTAATATCTCCTGATGGTAAATTTACAGGTGAAAATCTATATATCGGTTTTCAAATCTTAAATTGAATTTAATTCTTGCAATACTTAATATATTCATGTGGTTAAAATTTTATAATTTTCGTTCAGGCACTGCATAAGAACAAGGACAAAATAAAAATACTTGACATAAAAGGCAATATCTTTTTATGTTCTGTTCCATGGAAAATATGGAACCAATTCAAGCAATCATACTCGGAATAATTCAAGGACTCACCGAATTCCTGCCTGTCAGCAGCTCAGGGCATTTGGTAATTTTCCAAAACATTTTTGGTTTAAAAGAGGGTGCCCTATCCTTTGACATAAACGTGCATATCGGCACTTTGCTTGTTGTTTTAATCTGTTTCAGGCATGAAATTTTATCTATCATTCTATCCATTTTTCGTTGCACTAACATGTTGATAAAACAAAAAAAATCTATACCTGAAATTTACAGTGACCCTGATTTTAAACTTGCCTTTTTGATAATAACAGGATCTGTACCCACAGCTATTCTGGGACTTATGTTTCACAATATAGCAGATCGTCTCTTTTCTTCCATAACAATGGTAGGGCTGATGCTTATTTGTACAGGTTTTATTTTATGGTTTACCCGATATTTAACAAAAAGCGCAAGAGACATAAATGGCTTTACTATCAAGAATTCACTTGTAATAGGGTTGGTACAGGGTTTTGCGATAATACCAGGTATATCCAGATCAGGATCTACCATTGCAGCCGGGTTATACCTGGGACTTACCAGGGAAACTGCTGCAAGATATTCCTTTCTTTTGTCTATTCCGGCCATTATGGGCGCAGAACTATTAAATATAAAGAATTTACAGGCAGGAGCCATGCTGCCGGACAAGATAACACTTCTCGGTATGCTGGCATCATTTATAGCAGGATACTCTGCTTTAAAAGTTCTTTTATTTATAGTAAAAAAAGGTAATATGCATTTTTTTGCACCTTACTGCTGGATAGCAGGAATTGCAACGCTGATTTTCTAACCCCCCTGCCCTATCGGGCAAATAAAACATGAAAACTATATAGCATTTTACAATACCTTCGCCAAATTAAAAAAACAGAGAAAATCAGCTTTTTCTGTTTTTATAACGTGTTGATTTTGTTAATGTTTAAAAAATAATTTTTTGTGAAAACAGACCAAAATGCAAATTGGCGAAGGTATTGATTTTATAAATCATTTAGAATCCCTCAATTCATCATTTTCATATAAAGCCTAATTTAAAAGGAGATTACCATGAATCCGGAAATTTTTAGAGAATACGACATAAGAGGAATAACCGGGAAGGATATAACAGAAGAGGAGGTTTTACTGATAGGTAAGGCCACCGGAACGTACTTGCTACAGCATGGATGCACCAAAGTTACCGTAGGGAGAGACTGCCGCCTAACATCCGGATCTTATAGAAAAAAAATAATTGAAGGCCTCGTTTCAACCGGATGTGAAATTATAGATATCGGTGTTTGCACATCACCGATTCTTTACTTTTCGATCCAGCATCTTAATCAGGAAGGCGGGGTCATGGTAACGGCAAGTCACAATCCCAAAGAATATAATGGGTTCAAACTCTGTCTAAACAATGACTCTATTCATGGTGAAGAAATACAGAAGATACGCGGCTTAATAGAGCAAGGCGAGTTTGCTGCGGGGCAAGGCAAGGTTTCTGAAATCGACGTCATACCCGATTACATGGAATATATTGAAAAAAATATTAAAATATCAAAGCCACTGAAAATAGGCATTGATGCCGGCAACGGAACCGCCGGCGTTATTGCATTGCCCCTGTTAAAGAGTCTGGGCTGCCAAGTATTCGATCTTTATTGCGAAATGGATGGAACATTTCCGAATCATGAGGCTGATCCGACTGTTGCAAAAAACATGAAAGATCTTAGTGATCTCGTAAAATCGGAAGGCCTTGATATAGGTATAGGCTATGACGGAGATGGCGACAGAATCGGCGTATTAGACGAAAATGGAGAAATTGTATTCGGAGATAAATTGTTGATAATTTTTGCCAGGGAAATCCTGAGCCGCAAACCTGGGGCCACTTTTATCTCGGAAGTTAAATGTTCAAAAGTAATGTATGATGATATAGAAAAACACGGTGGCCGCGCCATAATGTGGAAAACCGGCCATTCCCTTATAAAGCAGAAGATGAAAGAAGAGAATGCTGCCATGGCTGGAGAGATGAGCGGGCATATATTTTTTGCAGACCGCTATTTAGGCTTTGATGATGCCATTTACGCATCATGCAGACTGATTGAAATACTGGCAAATACCGGGAAAAAAATATCAGAACTACTTGCTGATATTCCAAAAACATATTCAACACCCGAAATAAGAGTGGAATGTCCTGATGCCACAAAATTTGGTCTGGTCGAAAAGGTGACCGAGTACTTCAGGGGAAAATACGATGTTATTGATATTGACGGAGTAAGAGTCCTGTTTGACGATGGATGGGGTCTGGTCAGGGCATCCAACA
The DNA here is from genome assembly GCA_021157555.1 of Deltaproteobacteria bacterium. Taxonomy (GTDB): domain Bacteria; phylum Desulfobacterota; class Desulfobacteria; order Desulfobacterales; family BuS5; genus BuS5. Next base: position 6,196 of record JAGGWL010000043.1, read on the forward strand.
CCCAGCCGGCACTTGTGCTTCGTTTTGAAGCCTTGACCCAGGAGAGGCTGGAGGAAATACAAAATCTTGTTGAAAGTGTGCTGGAAGAAATGAAATAAAGGACGCGAAAAATATAATCGTTCCTAATGGTTAGGAACGATTATATTTTAAAAAACCGTCAACCTACACCCCATAGAGCCTGCACGTATTGTCCCAGATTGTTTCTGCAAGTACTTCCGGATTCTCTTTTCGTACTTCCGCAAGTTTAAGTAAAACAGACCGCACAAAAGCAGGCTCATTTCTCCTGGTGCGATTCTTTTCGGGTGCGGGGGTCAAATAAGGAGCATCCGTTTCTACAAGAATCCTTTCAACAGGTATATTTTTCACAATATCCCTCAAATAAGCACCCCGTTTTTTTATAGTAAGAATGCCTGTAATGCCGATATACAATCCAATCGCAAGATATTCCTCAAGTTCATCCCTGCTGCCGCTAAAACAGTGTACAACCCCTTTTATTCTATGATTGGAATAAGATTTCAAAATCTCCAGCAACCGGCCATTGCTGTCTCTTTCATGAAAAATAACAGGTAGTTCCAGACTATTTGCTATTTCAAGCTGCCTTACAAACCATTTTTCCTGCACATCCGTGGAAGAATACATTCTGTTAAAATCAAGCCCGATCTCACCCCATGCCCGGACATTCGGATCATCCGCAAGTTCCATAAGATGTTTTACAGTATCCTCGCTGCAGCTTTTTGTATCGTGAGGGTGAACACCTGTTGACGCATAGAAACCCTCTTTCGATTTAGCCATTTTAACCGCTTTTTCCGAACTATTCAGGTCAACGCCAACAACCATCACGGCCTTAACACCTGCATCAGCAGCGCGCTGCATAACATTATCAAAATCTTTTTCAAAAACATGGTCATCAAGATGACAATGACTATCGAATAATTTCATAATAATTCACTTCCAATTAATTTTTTTTTATCCCCGTTCTTTACAACGTTAATTTAAAAAAAGAAACTGTAAATAGAAAAATTAAAAAAAGTTTTACTTTTCTCTAATAAAAGTAGTATTCTTACCAGCTCTTTTGGACGGTAGATATTGTATCCTCTTTTCCCTATTATGAAAAAAAATATGGGATAAATGTCCATTTTACTTTTTAAAATTTAAAGATAATTTATGAAATCTATTCATCATGTATATTTTAAAAATTCACAAAACATGTCAAATATTCCGTCGGACAGTGTTGCTTTAGTTGTAACCTCTCCACCGTATCCGATGATTAAAATGTGGGATGAACTCTTTTCTGACCAAAATGTCAGAATAGGCAAATCTCTAAGTGATGAAAATGGTATGGCAGCTTTTGAGCTTATGCATAAAAATCTTGATTCTGTTTGGAATGAGACCTGGAGAGTAGTAAAAAACGGTGGTTTTGTTTGTATCAATATAGGAGATGCTACAAGAACCCTGAATGATGTTTTTGCGTTGTACCCTAATCATTCAAGAATTGTGTCGCATATGCTTAAATTAGGCTTCAACGCTTTGCCTGAAATTTTATGGCGCAAGCAAACTAATGCACCAAACAAATTTATGGGATCCGGGGTGTTACCTGCTGGAGCATACGTTACTCTGGAACATGAACACATCCTCATCTTCAGAAAAGGTGGCAAAAGAAATTTCAAAATAAACAGTGAAAAAATAAACAGAA
>JAGGWL010000217.1 GCA_021157555.1 Deltaproteobacteria bacterium
CCATATGGTATGCATTCCCACGCTGGAGCATGGGAATGAGAAAAAACCAGAGACAAGGCAAATGTCTTTATTTTTTTCTTTGTGTACTCTGTGATCTCTGCGGTGAATCTTTCATGTTTTGTTGTGCCCGACAGGGCATGCTGGTTTTATATGAAAGTGCCTAAAGTGGTAGAGACAAGGCATGCCTTGTCTCTACGCCCGATAGGGCATAGAGTTGGGTATGTTTTATGATTAATAAGGAACGGGCACGTTCGGGGAACGTGCCCGATATCGCTATTTATTCTTGTAATTCACTGATCTTAACATATGTCTTTTTTGTGCTGAAAATACCTTTTTATGCAGCCTTATGGAATGTGGAACAACTTCTACCATCTCATCATCTTTTATAAAATTTATAGCCCTTTCGAGTGTCATGGGCTGCACGGGAGAACATACAGTGCTATCATCTTTTCCTGAAGCACGCATGTTTGTAAGCTTTTTTTCCTTAGTTGGATTCACGTTTATATCACCGCTTTTATTATTCTCTCCTATTATCATTCCTTCATAAACCTGTTCTCCAGGGGCAACAAAAAGGCGTCCTCGTGGTTCAAGGTGAAAAAGAGCATATGCAACTGATTTACCCTGCCTGTCAGAAATAATTGAACCTGTGGATCTTGAGGGAAATTCACCTCGAAACGGCTCATATCCTGAAAAAAGGGTATTCATAATTCCGGTTCCCCTGGTATCCGTAAGAAACTCATCCCTGTAACCGATTAAGGAACGGGAGGGAATCGAAAATTCACCCCTCACCCTGCCATGACCGTTATTTACAAGATTTGTCATCCGCCCCTTTCGCATGGAAAGCTTTTCTGTAACAATTCCTAAAAAATCTTCAGCACAATCTACATGTAATACTTCAATTGGTTCCAGAATTTCTCCATTTTCATGTTTATAAATCACTTTTGGCCGTCCCACGCTCAACTCGAATCCTTCCCGTCTCATGGTTTCGATCAGTATGGCCATCTGAAACTCTCCCCTGCCTTTAACAGTAAAACGCTCTCTCTCCTCTGTTTGCTCCAATCTGATTGCAACGTTTTGCAGCGTCTCCTTGATCAGTCTTTCATGTATCTTCGCTGATTGTACAATTTTACCATCTTGTCCGCTCAACGGAGATGTGTTTATCGTAAACTCCATGAAAATCGTCGGCTCGTCCACTGTTATTCTTTTCATGGCTTTTGGAAATTCTTTCATGCAGATGGTATCACCTATCTTGACATCTTCCATCCCCGAAAGAACGGCAATATCACCAGATTCTACAATTTCGGCTTCCTGAAGCTTCATACCTTCATATACCTGAAGTTTCGATATTTTAAATGGAATATGCTCATTTTGATCATTTATGCAGACCATAATGTTATTAAATTTAGCATTTCCGTTAAAAATACGTCCTATAGCAAGCCTGCCAAGATAATCAGAATACCCGAGATCGGAAACCAGCATCTGGAATGGTTCCTCCTTATCAAATTCAGGAGGAGGTATTTCATCAATTATGGTATCAAAAAGATGGTTAAGATTATCGGTTTCTTCGGTAAGACTTTTTTTTGCGATACCTTGACGACCAATAGCATAAAGATAAGAAAAATTGAGTTGTTCATCGTCTGCACCAAGATCTATAAAAAGATCATATATCTCATCCAGAACTTTATCCGGACGCCCATCCTTTCTGTCAATTTTGTTTATCACCACTATAACCTTAAGTCCTTTTTCAAGGGTCTTTTTTAACACAAAACGTGTCTGGGGCAGCGGCCCTTCGGATGCATCGACAAGAAGAATAGCGCCGTCAGCCATGGTAAGCGCTCGTTCCACCTCACCGCTAAAATCAGCATGCCCCGGGGTGTCGATTATATTAATCTTAACCCCCTTCCATCGCACTGAACAATTTTTTGCAGCGATCGTAATCCCTCTTTCCTTTTCCAGATCCATAGTGTCCATGATTCTTTCATCAAGTTCCAGCCCCGCCCGAAAAGTTCCGCTTTGCCTGAACATATGGTCAACAAGGGTTGTTTTGCCATGATCAACATGAGCTATGATCGCAATATTTCTAATTTTTTCGTTACTTACTTTTTTTTTCACTGTATGCTTTTCCATGTTTATGTAGTATTATAGATTTTTTATATAAATAATTACACTGCATTATCGGTCGTAGACGTATTGGGGAATGGGAACACAATAACTAACATAATACGCATTTCTTCCTCTGACCTTGTGCCAAATTTTAAAATTGGATTATTATTTAAAAATCTATAGATTAATGCTGAAGTGTCCAAAATAATCATGAAATTATAAATTTCAAGCATGGTTTGGAACGAGGATGAAATATAAATGACAATAAAAAAATTAGAATTAGGAACGTGGACGAAATAACTTCCACAAGTAGGCGCACAGATTTAGGTAAGGTTTGTTCGAAAAGATGGCCTGAAGCTGTGATGGATAGTTGGGGAAGTTATTTTGTCCTCGTTCCTAAGGAACGGTTTTAAGCTTTAAATTAAAAAAAGAAGCAATATCCTTGAGTTGGAAATCTTTAAATAAAATTGAAAAACTATATTTCGGGATTCCGTGAATTATACCCCTGGTGCTCTATTACAAATTTCACTTTTTTTTGCTTGTTAAATCAATTCAACCAGGGTCAAAATTTTGGGTTTAAATGATTAATCAAAAACAAATAGCTCTCAATAAATTGAATGATCGGATAAGGAACTGTAGCAACTGCCGGTTATCATTAACAAAGCAGAATATAATTTGTGGTGAAGGAAATCTAAATGCTCGTTTGATGCTTATAGCCCTGTCTCCAGGAGAGCATGAGGATAAAGAATGTAAAATGTTTATTGGACCATCAGGTAAAATATTAGATAAGCTTTTTCATATTGCTGCCATTAGCAGAGATTCGGTTTATATGACAAATTTGGTAAAGTGTAAACTGCCAAAAAACCGAAAGCCTAAGCAGGATGAGATAAAGGCCTGCAGCCTTTTTTTAGATGAAGAGATAGCTATATTGTCGGCTAAAATAATTGTTCCGTTAGGTTATTACGCGGCACGATATATTTTGAAAAAGTATGCTTCGGATCCTCCTTTGGCGCGGACAGATTACCGTAAACTTTACGGAAGGTTGATCCTTTTAAATGAAAAAAAAATATTCCCATTACCACACCCGGCTACTTTACTTTATAATCCATCTTATACGGAGGAGACTGCTATAAAATATCATAAGTTGCAAATCCTTTCGCATGATTGCAAATGGTATTTGATGTGCCCAATGAAATATTATTTTGAATATGGGCGTTTGGAGAAAAAATGGATAGAATTATATTGTAAAGGTGATTGGGAAGATTGTGTTCGTTATCAAAAAGAAGAAAAAGGAGATTATCATCCGGACTGGATGCTGCCGGACGGAAGTATTGATGAGAGCCTGCGATTTTTTTTCAACCGCCTCAATTTTGAAAAAAATTCAGGAATAAATTAAACCATGGGTATAGGAACCGGGAAAAAACAATGAGTATTAACTCACAAAAAACGGATTCATTATAAAATAGACTCCAAGGAGACAAATCACCATTCCCGCGCCTTTGCGAAACCAGTTTCCGGCTCCCTGCCACCGGCTGTTCTCCAAGATGTTTTTAACAGCGGCAGTGGAACTTCCCGCTACGACAATCGGCAGGCAGTGCCCAATGGCAAAAATAAGGATAAACAGAATGCCTGTTACTATTTTTTGCTGAAGCGTAATAACAGCAAGAATTGGGGCAATAAAACCGAAGGTACAGGAACCGGACATAACGCCATAGGCGAGTCCCAGAATAAAAGCGCCGGTAAGCCCTTTAACATTCAGGCCAGATAAAAGACTCCCCGACATGGAACATTTTTGAACACCGAACATGCCAAGGGCCACCCAAACCAGCACCAGGCCCACCGGGATTTGCCAATAGGTGCCAACATCCCCCAGCATTCGGCCCAGAAAAGCGCAGGCAATACCCACCAGGGCTATGGTGATGAAAAGTCCAATAGTAAAGGCAGCTGAATAGCCCGCGGCCATTCTGGGCCTCAAGGTTTCATTTTGTCCCCCCACATAGGCCACAATCAGCGGAATGGAGGCCATATGACAGGGACTCAGAGCCACGCTTACCATACCCCAAAGGAAGCAGCCAAGGGCAGCAATGCCTGATCTACCGGCTATCCAGCCGTTAATGGTTATGAAAAAACTATCCAGCATCTGTCTCCTTCCATATATTATTCAACTCCCATTTTTTTAAACTGGGCTACGATCTCCTTTTCACTCATAAATCCCACATGTCTATAAACTTCCTTTCCTTCAGGGTTAAAAAAAATCTGGGTTGGAATAGCACGAACCCCAAATCTTTTGGCCTGATCCTTATTTTCCCATACATCAATAAAGACTATGGCGGCATTTTTCTTGTATGCCTTTTCCATTTTTTCCATGATTGGAAGCATCATCCTGCAGGGGATGCATTTTTTTGCTCCAAGATCTATCATGGTCACCATCCCTTTCACGGGAAGCTCTTTCAGAGTCTCTGCCCTTACATCAGACACGGAGAAATAAAAAAAGAATAACAGAAAAAAGATACATAACAAAACTTTTATTCTTGATTTATTCATTAATTAGCTTTCAAGCCATTTTTTGATTTCTTTTTTTTTGGGCACCGTTCCCACGCACTTGACCTCTCCATCAATAAGCACTGCGGGCGTGACAAAGACACCGTATTTTGCGATCTCCGCGATATCTGTTACTTTTTCGACCATGGCATCTACGTTCATCTCAGACACCGCCTCACGGATAGCTTTTTCTGCCTTTTCACATTGCTTACATCCAGGACCCAATACTTTGATTTCCATTTTTTCTCCTTTAATAGCGAATCATCAGAATAGCGATTAATCAATGATTCAAATCCCTATCCCTGTATTATAAAATTAAATAGATATCCCACCATAAGTATCCCAACCCCCACCACACCAACAAACACACCTATTAATCTGGGCTTTAAAACTTTACGCAGAATCACCATTTCCGGCATTGAAAGAGCTATAACACTCATCATGAAGGCCAGCACTGTGCCCAGGGCGGCTCCTTTTCCGATGAGCGCTTCAACAACCGGGATGATTCCGGCGGCATTGGAATACATGGGGATTCCTATCACTGTTGCCAGTGGCACAGACCACCATGACCCCCGGCCCATAACAGAGGCCATTAATTTCTCGGGCACAAAGCCGTGAATAGCGGCTCCAGCAGCAATGCCGATAATAACATATATCCATACCCTGCCGATGATTTCTTTAACAGCATCCCATCCATATACAACCCTGTCGTGGATAGTGAGCTCTGCTTCATCCGTGAAATCCTGCGCCGCGTTCACCTCGGATACCCAATCTTCGATATGTTTTTCCATGTGCAGCTTTCCGATAACCCAGCCCGCGATAACCGCAACGCTGAGACCTGTGCCCATATAAAGCGCGGCTATTTTCCATCCCAAAAGCCCGTAAAGTAGTCCCAGGGCGATTTCATTGACCATAGGCGCTGCAATAAGAAACGAGAATGTCACCCCGAGCGGCACACCGGCCGTAACAAAACCGATAAAAAGAGGGACGGCGGAGCAGGAGCAAAAAGGCGTTACAACTCCCAGGAGGGCAGCAAAAATATTACCGAAAAATTCGACTTTACCGGACAAAATGGAGCGGGTTTTTTCAGGCGTAAAAAAGCTTCTTATAATGCCAACGCCGAAAACCACCAGCAGAAGAAGCATCATTACCTTGGGCGAATCATATAAGAAAAAACGGACTGCCTCCCCAGCATGAGAGGAAGGTTCCATGCCCAGCAGCGTATAAGTCAGCCATGATGAAACAGCGGGAAGCCTGGCGTAAATCAGCCACCATAAATAAATTCCAGCCATTCCTGTCAGCAAATAAAGGTACGGCAGGAGCCTGGCTGTTACCGGAAAATGATTTTTTTGAAATTTTTTCCCCATAATATTACTCCTGCGATTGCTATGAGACGCTACAGATAAATATCTAAACAGTTGAAAACCTGCCATATATATCTATATATTGCTATATAGCCATATATCAGACAAAAAAAATTACTTGGCGCATATATCTTCACGCCGGATAAAAGGCAGCTTTTTAACTATCTGTGAAATCTCCGGTTCATCATCCAGCCAGTGTCTGAGATTACCCAGTATAGAAGCAACATAAGGATTCCTGGCACCGTTTGTAAGAAAATAGTTCACCCATGTTCCATCCTTAGAATAAGCCACCACACCAGCGTCTTCCAGTATTTTTAAATGCTTCGATACAGTTGGTTGAGCCAGTTGCAACGCTTCCCGTAGCTCACAGACACACATGGATTTGTGCTGCAGCATCTTAACAATTTTTACCCGGTTTGAATCAGAAACCGCTTTCATGACTTTAAGAAAATCTTTCATTTAAAAAAATCTTTCAAATATTTCTATTTGGTAATATATTGCTTATTAAAATTTTGTCAAGAGTCTTTTTCGTAGTATGGAGGGATAATAAATGGTTATTTCTTTTGCAATGCCTCATAAATTTTATCCGCCATCTCTTCCATGTTTTTGATATAATTTCTGTTAAGCGGATCAAGAGGGACAAGAACACCATTTATTGCAGAGGCAATTTTTGAAGCGGCATTTGAATCAAATTGAGGTTGAACAAAGACTACGCGTACCCCATCCATTTTTGCTTTTTTGATAAATTTGGACAAATTTTTCCCTTTTGGAGATTTACCTTCCATTTCAACAGCAATCTGTTTGAGACCGTATGTATCGGCAAAATATCCGAATACAGGATGAAAAACAAAAATTGATCTTCCTTTAACAGGTGCCAAAGCCAGAGATATTTTTTTATCCAATGCATCAAGATCGTTTAAAAACGAATTCAAACCTGTCCTATATTGTACTTCACCTTCCGGATCAAGCAGCACAAGTGTTTTATATATTGTTTTAGCCTGTATTTTTACCAGTACGGGACTCATCCAGATATGCGGGTCGTTGCCGCCTTCTGCACTATGATTTTGCCCATCCATCTTTCTCAGCCTGATTCCTTTTCTGGTATCAACAATTTGAACCTGCTTTGACAGACTTGCAATCTTCCCTGTAAAAGCATTTTCAAAGGGAACACCTATACGAAAATAGACCCTGGAACGCATCAGTTTTGACATTTGTGCAGGGGTGGGAGCATATGTAGCCGGGTTCTTGCCGGAAGGGATAAGTACATTTACATCAACCCTGTTACCTCCTATACGTTCAACAAAATATGCCTGAGGCGGGATACTGACAAATATAGATAAAGGCCTTGATGAATTCTCGGCAGCAATCAACCTGTAAGGCAGCATTAGAGCGATAAACGTGACCAAACAGTATAAGATTAATTTGTATTGATGATCCATATTTATGCTAAAATTAAACATTTCGTCCCCCAAAAAAAGAAGCCTTAAAGTTAAAATTTTTAAAATTTGCGAACTGTGCGGTTAGAATTAAATGAACAAGGAGCTGGACGTAGTCAGCACCGCAATTCTCGGCGGCGAAGCCGCCGGGAACGGCGAGTTAACCAGCCGCGCCAACAGTCTTCGCAAAAACGCCTCCTGTTCTCGCGGTCTGGTTAAACGATTTGTTCTCTTGCTTTTTGTGATTTTTTCTATTTTGCTTCAAAAGCTTCAACATACATTGTTTGCAATGTTTTTAATGGTAAAAAAAGTTCTAAAACGTGGTCAGGTAAAGCGATAAACCCAAATTTCAAATAATACTCTTTTACCTTTTTATTTTTTGCATCCACAAACAAGCCGACTATACCAGCGTGTTTTGAGATTGCCATTGCTTGTCTTATTGCATTGATAATCATATGCTTACCAAGTCCCTGAGACTGCAAGGCTTTAGCAACAGCGAGGCGGGCTATTTTTACTGCTGGAAGCGGGCCTTTATATTTTTTTAAAAATTTTTTGGGCAATTTTCGAGCAGAAACTTCAAAAATTGACAATGTATAAAAGGATAAAATTTCCTCTGGAACATCTTCACTCGTTAGCACAAATGTCTTGGAAAGACCTTTTTTTAAATTTTGATGAGCAAGGTTATGAAAAAAATCATTGAGTTCCTGCACTCCACAATCAAAGCCAGTTTGATTATGAGAACGAGTCAGTTCTTCAAACCTGTTCATCAATGAAATCCTTTTTATAATTTCTGGCGGCCTTCATTAACAGTTTATTTGGTAGAGGTGGATTTTCAATTGCTTCGAAAAGTACTTCAGCATCACGATAGGTTAAATTCAATATTTGTTCTTTTTCCAGTACGGAATTGGCTTTTTCTAAAGCTGATTGTACAACAAACTGGTTTAAAGTTGAACCTGATATTTTTGCGGCATGAGTAAGCCTTTCATGAACATGATAAGGCATTCTTGTTTGAAATCTCTTTTCTACTCTTGGCATAAGTCCCTCCCTATTACATAAACCATTATCAAATCTAAAACTTGACTTAATAATATAGTATGTGTGCCAAAATGACAACTATAATTTCATTATATACCGCTTATAAAATTCTAATGCTAAGTTCTAAGAGTAGTGAGAATCACGGTGCTGACTGGCACCGTGGGCCTCACAAGCAAACGAAGTTTGATTGTGAGGTTCACGGTGTCCGGTCCAGCTCCTTGTTCTGGCGCGTAGCGACGGAACAAGGAGCTGGACGTAGTCAGCACCGCGGTTCTCGGCGGCGAAGCCGCCGAGAACGTCAGCATAACCGGCGTTTTTAGAGTGTAGAGAGCGAAGCGAATGAAACGGCGAAAAACGTCCGTGTTAATGCACTTGTTGGCCGACAAACTCTGAAGAAATGCCCGCATTGACAGATGCTTCAAATTGCTTTTTATCCGATGTTACGAATAAATCAGCTTGCCACTCCAATGCACAGGCTATATGAAAGGCATCCATCGCCCGTAGAGTATTTGCTTCTAGAATTTTAATAGAATGTAACACAACTGAAGGCGTGATTTGAAGAATAGTGGCATCACGCACATCATTGAGGAGTTGCTTTTTAGCCAAATTATAGTTCTCAAGTGATAGAAAGTTTTCTCTTTTACGTCTATTCAAGCCAGAAATTATCTCTGGAACTAGTATAACGCACAACGCCAGTTCTGACGCATTCTGTAATATTTGGTACAATTGGTCACTACCAATCTCTCGTACATACCTTTTGGCGAATGCAGATGAATCGATCGCTAATTTCATGCATTGCCCTCACGATCTTCAAGAATGGCAGAAGATAAATCACTACCTTGAAGCTGTAATTGAATTCCTTTCTGTTTCCATGCTGGCATCTTGATGGGTTTATCGGAGAAAGGAATTATTTCGGCTACTGGCTTGCCGTGACGTACTATTACAAATGCTTCTCCATGTTCTACTTTAGTAATAAAACCGGATGCTTTTTTCCGAAAATCAGTAAATGTGATGGTTTTCATTTTTTTCTCCTATTATATGTGCATTTAAGTGTACATTATAGAAGACAGACTGTCAAAATAGATTTTTTCTCGTCTCGGCCAATCGCGGTGCTGACCGGCACCGTGGGCCTCACAAGCAAACGAAGTTTGATTGTGAGGTTCACTGTGTCCGGTTCTGGTATCAACAATTTAAACCTGCTTTGACATACTTGCAATCTTGCCTGTAAAAGCATTTTCGAATGGAACACCTATCCGAAAAAATCAACCCATGATTGAAAAATTTTCACTTTACCCTCACCAAATCCGGCCAGGCTGTTTTTTATTTCCTGTACGGTTTTTTCTTTGGTTGAGAGGTAACTGCTTTTTGAAAAAAACTTGTCTGCAAAAGCTATTATTTTTTCTTCAAGAGAAATCGGAACCATATCCCGCTCCGGCAGGGGAAGTCCCTGTTGTTGTATATCCTGGATTGTTATGCCTACCCCGATATGCCGTTCACATACAAGCCCATGTTTAGGAAGCCCGATTTTATCAAGAATTTCCCGGCCCAGGTAGCCATGACAAATATAATTATACTTTCCTGTGCATCCCAGGGCTGGCGCGTTGGTCATAAAAATGCCGATATCGTGCAGCATCGCAGCTTCATTGATAAAATCTAAATCAGGGTTCAGATGCATTACTCCGGCTGATACTTCCAGGGCTTTTTTAGCAACAGATTTTCCATGATGTAAAAAAATTTCATATGTTTTTGAACCTGGCTCGTAAAATTTTTTTATTATTTCTACAGGATCAAAAGGAGATTTAATATTTTCCGGCAAGCAGTACCCCCTCTATAAACGGATCTATGTCACCATCCAGCACGCCGCTGACATTCCCAATATCAAGGTGGATTCGGTGGTCCTTAACTATTTGATAAGGATGCAGAACATATGACCGGATCTGGCTGCCCCAGGCAATATCATCTTTGCCGTTATGTATTTCCTGTAGTTTTTCATCCTGTTTTTGCTTTTCAGCCTGATAAAGACGAGCTCTGAGTACTTTCATGGCCATCTCCCTGTTCCGGTGCTGGGATTTTTCCTGCTGGCACTGCGCCACAATGCCGCTGGGAAGGTGCGTTATACGCACGGCGCTGCTTGTTTTATTAACGTGCTGACCTCCGGCACCGCTTGCCCTGTAAACATCAATGCGCAAATCCTTGTCTTCAATCTCCACAACAATTTTATTCTCCAGCTCAGGGTATACAAATACGGAAGCAAAAGAGGTATGTCTTTTATGATTGGCATTAAAAGGAGAAATTCTGACCAGGCGGTGTACCCCGTTTTCCGTTTTAAGGTACCCATAAGCGTTTTCACCATTTGCTGTAAAGGTGATACTCTTGATCCCGGCTTCATCTCCCGATTGAAAATCTATAATTTCAATTTTAAATTTCCTGCGTTCTACCCATCTTGAATACATTCTGAAGAGCATCTCTGCCCAGTCCTGAGCTTCAGTCCCTCCGGCTCCTGCATTTATTGAAATAATAGCATTATTCCTGTCTTCAGGTTTATCAAGCATAAGATTGAGAGAAAACTGCTTTATTTGTTTGGCAATCTCTTGAATCTGTTTATCTGCTTCCAGCAATGTCTCTTCATCGGATTCCTCAATGGCAAGATCCAAAAGTACTTCGCTTTCCTCAAGGTCAGCACAATTTTTGTTAAATTTATTAATTCTGCCGGACAGCCAGGTCCGTTCCTTTAATATATCTTTGGTTTCATCAGGTTTGGCCCAAAATTTTTTTTTTGCAATTATAGATTCAATTTCTTTTAGCCTTTTTTCCTGGGCATCAAGGTCAAAGATACTCCTTTAGCTGTTCTAATTTATTATTAAGTTTTTTTATGGTCTGTTTTAATTCAATGGACATAGAAACCTCCGGCTTCGATTAATTTCGCATATAAAGATGAAACAACATTGTAGAATTATACATGATATGGCAAACCAGTCTCCAAAACGTGTATAAATAGTTTTTTGCCGCATTACAGGCAGAGAATGCGTAATAACAGCCTCTTTGAATATATCGGTCTGCTCCAGGATTCGGCCTGCCGGATCTATAAACCCGCTTATACCTGTGTTGGCTGATCTTACGAGAGATCGTCTGTTTTCCACAGCCCTGAAGACTGCCATTGAAAAATGCTGATAAGGAGCACTGGATTTGCCATACCATGCATCGTTTGTAATATTAATGAGTAAATCGGAATTATTTTTAGCCATTTCCCTGGCCAGATCCGTAAAGATAACTTCATAACATATCAGGACACCTAATCCAAGCTCCCCCTGCCGGATAACTGCCCCTTTTTGACCGGGGACAAAATCTCCGATTCCTTCTACCATTTTCCCAATAAAAGGTAAGAATCTCTTCAGCGGGATATATTCACCAAATGGAACAAGGTGCGCCTTGTTATATTTACCATGGACTTCTCCATCAGGACCGAGCAGGTAGGCGCTGTTAAAATAATCTATCATTTTATTTTTTTTTATAATAAATGACGGCGCTCCGATCAAAAAATTTGATTCAAAATCCTGAATTCCGTTTTTCAGCAGACTGGTTAATTTTTTATTATAAAGAAAATAGAATGGAGCGGATGTTTCCGGCCAGACTATTAAATCCGGTTTTATTGAGCTGGCTAAAAAGGAAAGACTGAGATATTTTTGAACGCTGGAGACTTGGTAAGCCGGATTCCACTTAATCCCTTGTTCAATGTTTCCCTGAACGATCGCAACCTTGCAAACAGGTGCTGTTGATATTGTTTTGTTTACTGTAATCAAACGCTGCTTGCCATAGCAGAATGTCAGCCCTGCGATAATGGCCAAAGCAATCAAAGCCGTGGCTGCAATTTTTCCGGAAATAATTTGCCCATGCCATTTTTTTTTAGTCAGCCATAGCAGAATTACAAGTGCTGTCATATTAAAAACAACTATTACAAAGGAAACCCCGTACACTCC
>JAGGWL010000135.1 GCA_021157555.1 Deltaproteobacteria bacterium
ATGTTATAATAATGGCTAATAAAACGATTGAAGATTCAAAAGCCGCCATTTTAGTATTTTTCATACAAAACAGATAAGTCACTGTTTTTAAATATGTCTTGTTATCCAGAAAGTGCATTGGCAAATACCGAACCTTCAATGTCAGCCCTATATTACCAAAACTTCGCCGCAAAAAACCATGAGAAATGTCATATCATCACAACTGGAAATAGGACAAGTCGATATTGCCAACATCGTTATTGATGTCACATCACGCGATGATATTCCACTCATCCTGCTGGGCTTGCAACACATCTATACAACCGGATCCTTGAAAGAAGCTGTTTTCAAAATCCTTCAAGAAGTCATCCCGCGCAAGGTAAAAAAAGGCAGTGATGAAACAGCTGCCGTCGCATCAAATAAAGGTCGTCCCGGCATGGAACAGTGGAGTATTCTGGTATTAGGCACCTTGCGGGTAACACTCGGTGCTGACTTCGATCGTATCCAGGAACTCGCCAACGAACACCGAACCCTCAGAATGATGCTGGGGCACGGTATCTTTGATGACAAAAACTATCGTTTACAAACCCTAAGAGATAATCTAAAGTTATTTACACCTGAGATCATGGATCGCATTAATACTGAAGTCATTCGCTCGGGTTATCAGTTGCTTAATTTAGAGTCCACTGCATCAATTCAGGGGCGTTGTGATTCGTTCGTCTTAAAAACCGATGTTCATTTTCCAACGGACATTAACTTGCTTTACGATGCGATGAGGGTCTTATTCCGTCAGTGTGTTCACTGGCACCAGGAACACTACCTTCCCGATTGGCGTCAGCATAAACATAACCTCACTGAATTCAAACGACAATATAGACGGATTCAAAAACTGCGTCATTCCACCTCGAAGGACGAAAAGAAAAAACTGGCTCAGGCCGATTTGATTTGTAACGCACACCAGATTTATATTGATTTGGCTCAAAAGTACCTGAACCGAGTCACTAAAAGTTATGAGTTATTGATAAGCACCTATAACTCGGTCTTCCAGTTTTTAAATTTTTTACAGCTTGACTCTAAAGAAATTCACCCGAATGCACGGCGATTTAGTGAAGGAGTCGATTCTAACCGACCTAAATTTTTCCCGACCATATGCTTGTCAGAGGGCATTAATTGAAAAGTATCATCAATGAGTTCAGCTAGTTCTTTGATCTTGTCACCAGGTTCCGGGTGATTTAATAAGTTTTTGACAAATTCTAGCAAAACATCCATTTGTGACTTTCTTTGTAGGCTACCGACGGTACACGCAGGTAATTTGTTCTCTATGCGAGCCGTTTGCTCTGGGTGAAGGAGAAGGCAATGGTCAAGCAACAGACTCAGAATCAGGCCTCGACTTGATCCCTCTTCATCCAATTGTTTGGCCTCACGCCCCCATCCTTCATAAAGCTTCCAGTCCTCAAAGAAAACCTCTACAAGCCACCTTAATGTATAGGCTTGAATTATATCTATTGTGCGCCACGTCATATTCGTTGCCACTAAATAACGGTAGTCGCTTTCACCCTCATATTTTAACGCAACAACAAATCGTTTTTTGCCATGCGCACTGACTTTTAAACGGGCACTGCTAAGGGTTACTCTGATTTCTTTGCCTCCTCGCACTCGAATCATTGCGGGGACACCTATGTTAATCTTATTAAAATAATGCTTCAGGTTCCTTTTTTTGCCTTTGTATTCAATGTTCTGGTTTTCTCGCAGCTGGCTGATAACCTGAACTTTATCAAATAGTAGAGAGGCTTCTGTCATAAAATAAGCTTCGCCATATAGGGCATCCGCTAAAATAGCTGTAATTTTAATATTTTCATGATTCTTTTTAAATTCCCGAAGCAGTTGTAATGCAATCTGTATTTTTGTCGGATAAAGTGGGTTCCTTTGGGGCTTGTCAGGGCGGTCTTTTTTAGCTACCCCCGATTTTTTCAAACATTTATCCTCTGTATTCCATTTCGTTAATACGGGGTCTGGCATATAAAAAGCAAACCCGACAGGAAAACTCACCGATTCCGTCACAAGCAATAATAAAACCACGGTTTGTCCATTGACATAACCGCCTGAAGCTTTGTGTTTTTGCTTATGCACATGATGGATACGCTTAGTTCGTTTTGAACGTGCTCTATCGGATTCATCAATAGCAATGACACCCTCTTTTATGTCATAGCGCTTTACAATCAATATAACACTCGCTTGAAGCATGTAATTCCAGTAAATCTTTGCATCACGGAACATCCAGGAAAGCGCCGAAACTTTATAACTTCCCAAGCTCGCCCGTTCGAACTTTGCCCAGCACACTGAATTCATTAACAGTATGCCCGTTAAACAAAAACCTAACCAAACTTTTTGCGTTCCCGACAGTTTGGCATTCGACTTAAGTTCGCCCAGTGCGGTATCCAGGTCATTGATAAAATTTTTTATAAAGGCCGCTGATTCTCCCATTAACATCGCTTTCAAGTTCCATTTTTTTGATATACTTTAGCTTACTTGTTTTTTTGCTATTTGCCTAACCATTAAAACTGGAACATCGAGTTATACGCTTATTTATTTAAAGTTTCTACTGAGTATTTTAGTCAACTATTTTGCCTGTCAATAATGG
>JAGGWL010000204.1 GCA_021157555.1 Deltaproteobacteria bacterium
GTGTAGAGACAAGGCATGCCTTGTCTCTACAGCCCGCCTGCGCAACCATATGTATTGACGGTATCATTACGATAAATATATATTTTATTTTTAAAATTTCAAAAATTTTTTATTGGGTTATAATAAAAAACTACCAAATCTTGTCACCCCAATACCAAATTTTGTTAAACAGCAATTTTTTGACTACCCTGATATACACAACATCCCCGGACGGTGACCGCTATCAAATTAAAATCAAGCATAAATACAAACACTTGCAGATTAATCCAATACCAGGTAAAAAAGTGGCACACCCATTGCAATACCCCTTTCTGATTGAAAATAAAAACTTTTAAATAATACTCTGCAAGAGGGGAAACAATAACTTCCCTCAAGCGAAGCGTTCCTAAAGGCCGCTCCTCAAGCAAAGCGCTCATCTCTCGCAGAGAGATAAAAAGGGGGTGATAAAACAAAGCAAGCAAGCAAAACCAGTATTGCAAAAAAACAACGCGCAACAACATGTTTTTCCTTAACAACAAACAGGCAAAAAAGGGGTTTTAAAAATGATTAAAAAACTAAGAAACGATGCAAAAGGTTTTACACTTATCGAACTTATGATCGTTATCGCCATTATCGGTATTCTGGCGGCCATCGCTGTGCCGCAATTTATGAGTTACAGACAGAGGGCCTACAACACGGGGGCAAAAGCGGTGGTTCATAATCTTAAAGCGGATAATGCCAACCTGAATTCAGAGCTTGGTGTTTATGGGTGTACAGAATTGGCGGCATATGGGCTTGATGACGTAGATTCTGTCGGTGCAGCCGGTGCCGGTGCCGTATTTGGTGAAGAAGCTGACACAACAGCCGATGCAGGTCTTATTGTGCCGGCAACTCCAACGAATGATGGTGCAAGATTAGTGGGCACAACATTCGATGGAAATAGAACTCTTGCCGTGGGTATATCTCTTGGCAACATGATGATTGCACAGGTTCAGCAGATAAACGATACTAACGATGATTCTACTTATCATGCATATGCCAGGCATTTTAAGGGTGATACTGCCTATGGTATAGATGCCGATGTGGAGAATGTAGTGTGCAGTGTTTCTGATGGAACTACCTGGCCAAACACTGCCGGGCTTGGTGCAACTCCTGAAGATCCGGCGCTACCTGTTGCAGATGATCTAAACGGCGCGAGTGGCGGTGGTGCGCCAACAGACGAATGGACCAGAGTACGTTAGCAATTAATTATTTAATGCCCCTTGAGTTATCAGGGGGCATTATTTTTTTATAAATTTTTTGAAGCTCAAGTGTATTACTTAATAAGCAATATGTATTTTTAATTTTTTAAGGTATTTATATCATGGCTGCAATCTGTTTTAATAACATATCAAAAACTTTTAAAACCGGTTTCAAGCGAACATCTATTTTATCCGGTCTATCCTTTGAAATTAAACAAGGGGAGGTTTTCGGTTTTCTGGGTCCTAATGGAGCCGGGAAAAGTACGTCCATAAAACTTCTGTTAAATTTTATACGCCCTGATTACGGCAGTATCATAATAAGCGGTTTTAAGGTGGGAACAGACAAATTTAGACATTTAACAGGATACCTTCCTGAGACCCCCTGTTTTTATGAAAATCTCACCGGCATGGAACATCTCTCGTTTGCTGGAAAATCCTCCGGAATAAATAAAGTGCTCCTTAATAAAAAATCTTTGGACATTCTTGAAAAACTGAATCTGGAAAAAGCCGGAAATAACCTTGTTCGTACATATTCAAAAGGAATGAAGCAGCGTCTTGGGCTGGCCATGGCGCTTATCCATGACCCTGAAATCTACATTCTGGATGAACCGATGAGCGGGCTGGATCCCATGGGACGACGCCTTATAACCAGTATTATCCTGAATCTTCGCGAAAAAGGTAAAACTGTTTTTTTTAGCTCACATATCTTAAACGATATTGAAAGGACCTGTGACCAAATAGGAATACTTAACAAGGGGAAGCTTCTCTATTGCGGCCCTGTTGAAAATATGCCGGAAAATAATTCCGGTATGGAAGATGCTTTTGTCAGTTTAATTGAAAAGGATGATATGATAACAAATGAATAAAATAGGGCTTGTGGCATGGATTACGTTTAAGGACTGTATACGGAACAAGGCTCTTTACGGTATTATTTTGCTTGGCCTGGTTCTTTTTTTCTTTAATATTATTATCACAGGCATGTTTTCCTGGGAAGCAGGAAAAGTTGCCGTAGATATGGGGCTTTCCATTATTTCATTTTCCGGCCTTATCCTCATCTTTTTTTTCAGCATCAACAGCATCTCAAGCGATATTTACAACAGGACCATCTACCTTATACTTTCAAGGCCTGTGAGCAAGGCGCATTACATTCTTGGGAAATATACGGGTTTAAGCCTGATTATTCTTCTCTCAAGCATAATCCTCGGTCTTTGCGCGGCAGTCTCTGTTAAACTTTCTTTTCTAAGCGTGGATAGACAAATTCCGTTTAATTTTTCGTGGTCCATTTTTTTTCTTTCCATACTATTTTTGACTATCTCCCTCCTTATTATGATGGCTCTGGCTGTTTTTTGGGTAAGCGTAACAACCCATCAGTTTACAGCGCTTCTCCTGACTCTTGGAAGCTATTTTGTGGGACAGAGCATGGAAAATGTAAAAAACATTATCCTCTCAACAAAACTTTTTACCAATGATTCCCTTCCTGTAAAAGTGATAAGCTGCGTTTCATGGATAATGCCGAATCTGGCTGCCTTTGATTTAAAAACAACCGCTGCTTACGGACTCCCTGTTAATGCATCAATTCTTTTATGGGTGGCGCTATACGGCATTTCTTACATAGGTGTTGTGCTGACCTTAACTATTTTTATTTTTCAAAGGCGGGAGCTTGCGTGAATATTAAACAAACAAGTATATTTTTTTTATCCTTTTTTTGTTTTGCCGCAGTTTTTTTTGCAAGCAGCCTTGCTGTTAAAGAAAACCGCGAAGATCTTGGAGCAAATTATTCCCTGCAAATCAACCCGCTGCCGGGTAAAATTATTCCCCTGTTAGCAGGTGAATTCAAGGGGCTTTTGGCAGATCATATTTTGCTGGAGATTGGAGCGTTTGTGGGAAGTAATAAAAAGATTTCAGCCGATGAGGAACAAAAGATCTATTTGGGCATGGAGCAGGCAATGATATTAGATCCGTATTTTATGCAGACCTATTTGTTTACGCAGGCTCTCTTGTCGTGGGACTGCAAAATGCCCGAAGAAGCTATCAGGCTACTTGAAATATCCAGAAAACACCTCCCATGGGACTGGCGGCCGGGTTATTATATTGGCTTTGATTATTACTACTTTTTAAATGATTATGCCAAGGCATCTGAAATATTTCTCGAAACAGCCAAAATCAAAAATTCTCCGTTGCTGATTGCTTTGCTTGGGAGCAGATTTGCACTTAAAAGTAAAAAAACCGAAACAGCAATCATTTTGTTAACAAATATGCTTAAAGATCCTGAGCTATCTGAAAATAATAGGGAAAGTATCAGCAAAAGAATTAAAGATTTAAAAGGGGTTCTTTTAATTGAAAGTGCGCTTAAAACCTATAAAAAAACTTTCAATACCTACCCCTCCT
Source organism: Deltaproteobacteria bacterium (assembly GCA_021157555.1). Taxonomy (GTDB): domain Bacteria; phylum Desulfobacterota; class Desulfobacteria; order Desulfobacterales; family BuS5; genus BuS5. The sequence continues at coordinate 3,609 of JAGGWL010000204.1, forward strand.
CTCTTAATGCCCTGGTGCAAAAAGGCTTTTTAAAAAAACTTCCTCTAAATTCTTATTATAAAACCTACCTTTACCGGCAAGAGGACGGCCAAGTATTTTTTGATAAAACAGGTTATAAACAAATCAGTGATCAAGGGACGTCCATAAATAAGTAAATAACTTGTTAAGGCAGGTGATAACTATGCTTCTTATAGACCGTCAGATAATTACCCGATTTTAAAATTTGGCACAAGGCCAGGGGGAGGAAGGCGTATTATAATACTCCGACGACCGATCTGCCTGTGCGTGTCCGCACGCAGACAGGTAACGCAGTGAAATTATTTATGTGACGGTCTATAGCAATTTTTTTCTCTTTTTTGTACAAGATACTACCTTGAAAAAATGATACAACCCTGTTGACATATATGCATAAATAATGCAGATTTCTACACATGAGAACAACATTAAACATAGATGATCAAATTTTAAAGAAAGCGTCTCTTTTGACCGGCATTAAAGAAAAAACTTCTCTGGTACGTCTTGGCCTTGAGGCTTTAATTGCACGTGAAAGTAGTAAACGCCTTACAAAGTCAGGGGGTACGGAAAAAGAGTTACGTTTTATTCCCAGGCGCAGGTCAGGCAAACTATAATCATGGTTTTGGTTGACACTTCAGTTTGGGTAAACCAGAATTAAGCAGCTAATGATGAAAGCGCACGGCATATCCCCAATCAAAATCAAATTAAAACAAAAAAAAAATTCCTCCAATCTTTTTCAATAATTTAAGCAAAAATTTTTCATACGGCTTTCGCGGCCGTCAAAAGGTTTTAAAATCAATCACGCTTGAAAAGGAGGGCAGGCAAAAGCGGGAATAGTCTTTTTGAAGACCATGTATGAAAATGAAGAAAATGAAAACACCAAAAAACAGATCGTACAAAGAATCACTGCCCTTCGCGGTGTTTTGATTATTGAAAAAGCAATAGAAAAATTTACCATAAAATATAAC
>JAGGWL010000007.1 GCA_021157555.1 Deltaproteobacteria bacterium
ACCGTGTCCTCTCTTTTTTTTATCCCATTCGGAAGACCATAAGCGAAAAATCCCAGGGGTCTGGGGACAGAGTCCCCACAGCATGACTAAAACAACAACCTATCAAATTTCGCTATGACATTTATATGATTATCAGGTCTTCATTCTTGACAAACAACATGGAAAAGGACTATAAAATTCGCATCACATTATAGTAGTAAAAGGATTGCTAATGGTACTGGTAGTCTGTTTTATTGCAGGGTACCTGCCAACCTTCCAGAAACTCCTTATTCGCTGGGATACCGGTGACAACAGCTACTGCTACTTGATCATCCCGCTTTTGCTCTACATATGCCGGGATAAAAAGGATATCTTGATATTTCCTGAAATCCATGGGGCCTGTTACCAATCCTGTTTAATACCCTTTCAACACCATGGTCCGCAGATTACGCAGATTTTAAAAGATGAAAGATGAAAAAACATATAGGATTATTGGTGCGGCGATGGGGGTTCATAAAGAGTTGGGGAGTGGATTTCTTGAAGTCGGTCTCTTAATTAATTTTGGTTCTAAGTCCCTTGAATATAAACGATTGGTTTATACTCATTAAAATAATCTGCGTAAATCTGTGTAATCTGCGGACCATGTTTTAAGCTTTTAAAAAATGAACAGAGGAATGGTCCTCCCTGATGGAATAAAAGCAGCAGAGAAAATTTAGGAGGTTCTTGTTAATGACTCATATTAGCGTTCTAAAAGAAAATAAAATTATCTGGAGCACCCTGCTGATAATATCGGCATGTTTTATTGTCGGGTATTGGCCGGTCTTTCAGAAACTTATGATGCGCTGGGATTCCGGTGACAACAGCTATTGCTACTTAATCATCCCGCTTTTTCTCTACATATGCTGGGACAAAAAAAATACCTTCAAATTCCTTGATATTTCCTGGAATCCATGGGGCCTTTTACCAATCCTGATGTCGATCGGTCTGATTATTATCGGAGAGATTGGCTCAGTTGAAACCCTTCTTTATACAGGGCTCTGGGGATGTGTTGTCGGCACAGTCGCAGTCCTTTATGGTTTGAGAAGCCGACACCTTGTTTTTCCTCTTATAATCCTGTTTTTTATCGTCCCGCTACCGCCTTTTATAAATAAAATGCTGACATTTAAAATGAAGATGGCCGCAAGCACTTTATCTGTTGAAATGCTGCGGGCCGTGGGAGTCAGTGTGATGCAGGAAGGAAATATTATTGATCTTGGAATTGAACAGATGCAGGTGGTGGACGCATGCAGTGGGCTTCGCTATTTTATGTCCATGATCCTGATGGCATTGTTGGTCGGATATTTTTTTACAAAAACATGGTGGCAAAGGGCTATATTACTGGTCCTGGTTGTCCCGCTTACGATTGTTATGAATGGATTGCGTATCTTTGCAACGGGAATCCTTACCATTAATGGTCATAAGGAACTGGCACATGGCTTTTCTCATGATTTTGCCGGTTGGCTGGGGTTTATGGCGGCCGGCGCGATATTGGTTTTTGTATCTTTTCTTCTTAAAAAGATTTGGCCGTATTCAAAAGTTGATTCTGTAAAAGGAACATTAAATAAAAAAACCGCAGACAGTAAAATCGGCCTTGCAAAACCCGTTGTATTGGCCTTGATACTCTGCTTTTTATTCGCAGGGAGTGGTTATGCATTGAGGGGAATGTCTTCTTCTTTTATCCGGCCGGAAAGAATGACCTTTGAATCGTTTCCCATGAAAATTGGTGAGTGGGAGGGCAAGCGAGAGTATCTGTCGGAAGAGATATTGAATTCATTATGGTCGGATGATTATGTGAAGGCCTATTATCAGAAGAAAGGGGCTCCGAATGTGATTTATTTATTCGTTCCGTTCTATGAATATCAGGGCACACGGCACACGGCCCATGCACCTCAGTCATGTCTTCTGGGAGGCGGCTGGGCATTGATCAACTCAAAAGAATATGTGGCCAGGCCGGATCATGACAGCGAAGTCAGGATGAGGACCATGCTCATGGAAAAAGGGAGCGCAAGACTGTTGAGCAGTTATTTCTTTTTTCAGAGGGGAAGGGTTATTACAAGCCCATGGGCGAATAAATTTTATCTGATATGGGATTCGATTACAAAGAGGCGTACTGATGGGGCCCTGGTTCGGATTGAAATGGGGATTGCCCAGGGGCAATCGATTGATGAGACTTATGCGGTGCTGGATGATTTTCTTGCCAGGGTTTGGCCTTTGTTGCCGGATTATGTGCCTAAGTGACCTGCGGATCGTTCAGAGTTCATACAGGCAAGCATATCCCATCAGCATTGAAATTACAACCGGAAGTTTTATCATGGCGTGGAATGACTTTTTGGTTTCTGTAATATTTTTGATGTTTTTTTAATAATCTTGTCATGGGAAGATTTGGGTTCTATTCTGAAAAACATTTTTCTTCTTACCTGGCAATGATTAAATCTGGGTTCAGAGATCCTCAAATGGGCGGGTGACAGGCAGGTAAACGACCCGCGAAGGCTGTGGAAAAGGTATTTAAAACACAATCCTCGCTCGGAAAAACACTAACCCTGAAATTGATTTATTAGAGGTACATTTTTAGATGAAAAATATTGAGCCACAAGGAGCATTTCCTTACAAAGCGCCAGATGATTTCATAAAAACAAAATATCATCACATCTTTCAATTGAAAGAGCCATTGGATGACAGACTGCCAAAAGTACTTTTTGATAAAGTCATGGCGATTATATTCTTAATTTTTGCCGCGCCGATATTATTAATTGTTAAAATTGTATATGTAATAGAAGGTTGGATAATTCCTGAAAATAAAGGGCCTATGTTCTTTAGTTACAACGCTATAAGCAAAGGAAAGATTATTCCTAAATACAAAATTCGATTAATAAAAACAAAATTTATTGATCCAGTGGGGGCAAAAAAAGGGGACTGGCATGCGTTTTCAGCGGAGTGGACGCCAGACAGTAGGACGCATGTTGGTCAATTTGTTAAAAAATTTTATTTAGATGAGTTGCCTCAATTCTACAGTATTTTAAAAGGCGATATGAGTTTTGTCGGACCTCGCCCCCTGGCAGTTCATCATTATCAACGTGATCTTAAACAAGGTAATGTTACCCGATATTTGCTTAAAGGTGGATTGTTGGGATTGGGGCATGTTTTGAAAGGCACGCCAGAGTTTGGTAATCCCGTATATGAATATGAATACGCTGACAAATATCTTAAGCTGTCTTCATTTGGGTTGTTGTGGTTAGATTTAAAAATCATCGGCCGTGGCATCAAAGTAATTTTAAAGGGTAAAGGGCTATAAAGGGTAGCGAGCTGTTGAATTCGCATACTGTTTGCGGGCAGAAAAAACAAAGAGAAAACAAAGGGGTCAGGTCTTCATTCTTGACAAACCGCATGATAAAGGACTATAAAATTCGCATCACATTATAGTAGTAAAAGGATTGCTAATGGCTCGTCCCTTGAGAATAACCTGCCCCGGCGCCTTTTATCATGTGACTTCCCGTGGTAATGAACGGAAGGATATATTCAAGAGCAGGCGTGACAGGGAAAAGTTTCTTGAATATTTTGAATCGGCTGCAAAACGAGGTGGTGAAGGAACAATCCGCAGATTCCGCAGATTAACGCAGAAAAATGACTAAGGAATACCTTAAATTGGAGGTTTTAATATGCGAACTGTTGCAAATAAGAGCATTGAAAGCAAATTTTCATCATTGCCAGCTGAAGAGAAGGTATCAGTCATCAGCCATGGAGTTGCATTACGTCTTTCTGAATGGAAGAAACGGCTTTTTCTGGCTGAAAGCAAAGTCCGGTTCTTTGAGGAAAAGTACCGTATGCCCCTGGCTGAGCTGGATACAAAAGGATTACCGGATGATGCTGACCATGAAATGCACGAAGACTATATTATGTGGCATCACTGGACGGAGGAGCTTGAAAAGGCAAGAAAGCAGATCATAGACTTGGAGACGATAGCCGCCTATGGAGTTCAATGGTAAACTATGTTAGCATCTGAGCGTTTGCTGGAGATAGAGGAGAAATTTGAGGCCAAGGTGGAGCGCATTGTTCCTGTTGAGCTTGATGAAAAAACTCTACGCGTTATTTTGTATCTAAAGGATGGCACCAACTTGCGTGTTGCTGAGCAATGGGATGGTAAAGTTCTTAAGCGATATAGTTACTACTGGCTCAATAGTGCCAATGAACTGAAGGTCGGTTGGGATAATGCGCCGCACCATACGCAAATGGAGTCTTTTCCACACCACAAACATATAGGTCGACAAAAAAATATGCAGCCATCCACGGAGATTTGTTTGGAAGAGGTTATGGGAGTTATTTTTCAACAGAAATAAAGCAGAAACAAAGGGGTCAGGTCTTCATTCTTGACAAACCGCATGATAAAGGACTATAAAATTCGCATCACATTATAGCTGTAAAAGGATTGCTAATGGCTCGTCCCTTGAGAATAACCTGCCCCGGCGCCTTTTATCATGTGACTTCCCGTGGTAATGAACGGAAGGTAAGGAATGGGGTCAAGTCTACGTTTGACCCATGTGGGATAAAAAATAATGCTGAAATAAAAGCAAATGCTGGGATTTATTTATTAGCTTGTACAAGTTTTAGATCTATTCTGCTGTTTACAGCAGCAGCATATCTGATTACACTTTTGAGGCTGGGTAATCGAATCCTAAACAGAATGACGATTTATCTTCAAGTCTTGTAAAAAGGGCATGTTTATCAGAAGGAGTAAGTGGGAAAGATATTGTTTTTCATTCAGACAATGGTTCTCCCATGAAGGAAGCAACTATGCTGGTAACCCTTCAAAACCCTTCAGCGCCATCTACAACTGGCGACGTTTCACACTTCTTCTTAGCAGCCGAATTTATTTTCTCATCAAAAATCTTCTGGACGATTCTTCCGAAGAAGTTCTTATC
>JAGGWL010000311.1 GCA_021157555.1 Deltaproteobacteria bacterium
ATCGTGCTGCGGCTTAATCTCAAGGAGCTAAATTTATTAATAGTTATAGCCTAAAATGTATTATATGTCAATTATATTCTAGGCTTTGGGGCTTCTTCTTTTATAAATATTATATTATATTGTAATGATAAATCATTATCATATAAAATGCATTATGTTGTAACAAAACACTTATCCTTACAAAGCAAAATTTCCCTTAAAACCCCCCGCTGATTTTCATTAACCTTCCCCGTTTCTTAAATTAAAAGAATTGATTATTGTTCCGATTTTCTATAAGAGGTAACAAACCTTATAAATTACCAAATGGAGATGCATATGGCTTTCGATCCTGAAAAAGATAAAACATTAAAACAATGGAAATGCGATGAAACCGGCCTTGTGATTTCAATCAACAGATACGGCGAAGGTGAAGCAAAAATCCAGATAGGGCCAAGAATTTTTATAAAAAAAGACGGTGGTGAATCACAACGCCGGGCCGGTCGTCTCACTATGGAGGACCTTACATGGCTTTATGAAATGATAGATGAAATTAAAGACGAACTCGCAAACTATGTAACTCCAGAGTAAATGGTAAAAATGAACAGTTCTGATGCTATTGTTAATCCGGTTAAAGGAAAAAATTCCCCGGACCCCGGCTTCCGTGCCATTATTATAAGTGACAAGAATAACCTTGACGAACTCGCTGCCCTGCTTAATCTGAAACAGGACGCTGCTTCATTGCTTATGACGAGCAAGTTGTATTCCGGTAAAGGTTTTAGTCAAACATTTTCCTTGTCAGGGCCGGTAATAGGCGCAGCCTATGCCGTCTTACTGATCGAAACGCTTATTGCCTGGGGCGTGCGTGAAATAATATTTTTCGGCTCATGCGGGGCAATTTCAAAAAATGTAAAAATAGGGGATATTATCGTTCCGACATGCTCTGTTATAGATGAGGGGGTCTCAAAACATTATAATGGTCAATGGGTTAAAGCATCCAAAGGCTGGCCGGAAAATTATGAAGGCGAAGATGCCCTGGCATACCCTTCTGATAATTTAACAGAAATAATTAAAAAAGTGTTATCAGAAAACGAGCTTAACTTTAAAACAGGTATGATCTGGACAACAGACGCCGTGTTTAGGGAGACCCGTGAAAAAGTGAAATACTTTCAGCAAAGGGGCGTCCTGGGTGTAGAGATGGAAACATCCGCTCTTTTTACCGTGGGTAAGTACAGAAACGTTGAAACAAGTGCAATACTTGTTGTCTCCGATGAGCTCGCCACACATACCTGGCGCCCTGGCTTCAGAGCAGCGCAATATAAAAAAAGCCGCAAAAAAATAACAGGGAGTTTAAGCGCTTTATGCAAAAGCATATAGATAGACCACCTGTAAGCAAAATCGAATTTTTACGGAAAAAGCTCCACAAACATAATTACCTTTATTATATTAAGGACGATCCTGAAATATCCGATTCCGAGTATGACCGGATGATGAAAGAATTAATCGAGCTTGAAAAGTCTTATCCGGATCTTTCACGCCCCGATTCGCCGTCCATGCGTGTAGGCGCCCCGCCTCTATCGGCATTTGCAACTACGGAACATACCATTCCGATGCTCAGCCTTGATAATGGGTTTGATGATAGCGACGTTTTGGCATTCGATAAAAAAATAAAAAAAAATCTTGATACAAGCGATGAGATTCTATATACGGCAGAACCTAAATTGGACGGGCTAGCCGTTGAACTTGTTTATGAAAACGGCAGGCTGACAAGAGCTTCAACCCGCGGGGATGGAACCAGGGGAGAGCTTATAACGGAAAACATCAGAACCATCCGCTCGGTTCCCCTGATCCTGCACAGTTCGGATGAAAGTTCGGATGAAATAAAAACACCCGCTCTGCTTGAAGTCCGGGGTGAGGTTTTTATGGGGCATGCCGGATTCAAAAAACTTAATCGGAATCAGCTTGCGAACCACCTGAATATCTTTGCAAATCCAAGAAATGCCGCGGCTGGTTCCCTGCGTCAATTGGACTCAAAAATAACTGCGCAAAGGCCCCTGGAAATTTTCGTTTACGGTATCGGAAGAACAACGAATATTCTTGCTGAATCGCACTGGGAGTATCTTTGCATTTTAAAAAAACTCGGCTTCAGGATAAATTCCCTAATAAAATCCGGACTGACAATTAAGGCTGTAATTGAGTATTACAGGGAACTTTCTGAAAAAAGAGATTCGCTGCCATATGATATTGACGGTGTTGTTGTAAAGGTCGACAGCCTGAAGCTGCAGCAATCATTAGGTGCAACCTCCAGGAGCCCCAGGTGGGCGATAGCATATAAATTTGCAGCCGTGCAGGAAACAACTAAAATTATCAATATTGAAGTACAGGTGGGGCGTACAGGTGTCTTGACGCCTGTCGCGATTCTTGCTCCGGTAAATATAGCCGGCGTTAATGTCACCAGGGCCACTCTTCATAATGAAGATGAGATTAAGCGGAAAAATATAAAAATCGGAGATACGGTTCTGATACAGCGGGCTGGGGATGTGATTCCGGAAATTGTAAAGGTAATCAATTCCAGGCGTACAGGTGATGAAAAATTTTTTCCAATGCCTGCAAACTGCCCTGTCTGCGGGGCTGAAGTTGTACGTGAAAAAGATGAAGCCGCTGTAAGATGCGTAAACACAGATTGCCCCGCACAAGTCAAGGAAAGGATAAAACATTTTGCATCCAAAGCAGCCTTTGATATAGAAGGCCTGGGAGACAAACTCGTTGAACAGCTAGTAGAAAAGGGAATCTGTAATTCATGCGCGGATATTTTTTATCTGAACATCGAGCAACTGAAAGCTCTTGACCGTATGGGAGCTGTTTCCGCAGAAAACATATTAAAAGCAATCGACAAAAGTAAAAAAATCTCCTTTTTCAGATTTATCTATGGGCTGGGCATACGTCATG
>JAGGWL010000294.1 GCA_021157555.1 Deltaproteobacteria bacterium
ACAAAGCATTGCTTATGTACCGGTATAACAGGCTTGATGCCGCCAAACAATATGCAGAGAATAATGGATATACGGGAGCAATGTATCCATGGCAGACTGCTGATGACGGAACCGAGGAAACACAGATAGTACATTATAATCCTAAAGACGGATCCTGGGGTCCGGATTTAAGCTTGCGCCAGAGACATGTTTCGATTGCGGTATTTTATGATGTCTGGAATTATATTAAAAGCACCGGTGATATTAAGTTTTTAACCGATTGTGGTGCTGAAATCATGCTTGAAATAGCCAGATTCTGGGCCAGCATCGCAAATTTTGATGATGCAAGCGGGAAATATCATATTAAAGGTGTGATGGGGCCTGATGAATTCCATGAAAAACTTCCTGGTACAGATGAACCTGGCATTCAGGATAATGCCTATACAAATATTATGGTTGTATGGCTTTTAGGCAAAGCCCTTGATCTGATTAATGAGCTTGCTGGAAAAAAACTTAAAAAACTATCTGGAAAAATTGGTTTTGATATAAATGAAACTGATAAATGGCGTGAAATGACTACAAAAATGAATGTTATCCTGGATAGTAACGACATTATCAGCCAGTTTGATGGATATATGGATCTAAAAGAGCTGGACTGGGATAAATATCGTAAAGAATATGGCGACATACATCGTTTGGATCGTATTCTGAAAGCTGAAGGAAAAAGCCCGGACGACTATAAACTCGCAAAACAGGCCGACGTTTTGATGATTTTTTATCTCCTCTCACCAGAGGAAGTTGGAAACATTTTAAACCAGCTTGGTTATAAAATAGATGATCCATTAGATATGTTGAAAAAGAACTATGATTTTTATGAAAAAAGAACAAGTCATGGTTCAACCCTCAGCAAGGTTGTACATGCAGTTGTATCCAGTTATATACATTCTGGCGGAACCGCCTGGGACTGGTTTTTGGAAGCTATTAAAAGTGATGTATACGATACCCAGGGCGGCACTACCATTGAAGGAATACATACAGGAGTTATGGCCGGCACACTGGATGTTATTATACGCTATTTCGCGGGAATAGATTTTTCAGGCAGCAATCCTGTTGTTAATCCCCATCTTCCGGAACACTGGGATAGCTTGTCGTTTAGAATATGTGATAAAAAAATCTGGTATAATTTTGAAATTACAGAAAAGAATGTTTCTGTAATGGTTGAAGCAAAAGGTAAACCCGATGTTACTATTATAGTAAACGGACAGCAGGTGGTACTTCAAACAGGAAAGAAAAAAATTATCAAAATGAAAAAATAGTAGGGGCACCCCTTGTGAGTGCCCGATTACAAATTAATTACGCAATGTTGGGCGACCACAAGGGTCATCAAGGGCACCCACAAGGGGTGCCCCTACATTTAGCAGCATGAACTTGTTGAACCGCACCCTGAGCATCCTGTGCCGGCTTCAATCTTTATTCCGGAAGTAATTTTAAATCCCATAGCCTGGAAATCTACCACTATGGGCTTTGCTTTTTCCATAAAATCTTTATCAACAATATATTTAAAATTGTCAACATCATACACATTATCAGTATCTTTTGGCTCATCCAGAGCCATTGCGAGCGAAGGTCCGCCTCAACCACCCTCATTTAAAAAGATTCTGATAGACTTAACCTCTTTTCCTTTGAAAAAATTGATCAGCTCCGTTGTAGCTGCCTCAGTTACTTTAAGCATGACTTTCTCCTTATAAAAAATTCTATATGTTTAAGGTTAACGATTAAATTAGTCATTAGGATCAAGTTTGTCAACGTCAAGAAAGATAATCTTTATATATTTTGTAATTATCTAATGAAAACTGTATAAAAACCACATGTTGAATAGATTTCTCCTCTTTCAGGAAAGCGAAAGTTGTATCAACGGCAATTTTGCAAGCATCTTTCAAAGGATATCCGTACACACCGCAGCTTATTGCCGGAAACGCAATAGATTTAATATTATTTTCTACAGCAATTTTAAGGCAGTTTTTGTAACAGAGGCCAAGTTGTATGGCGTCTTCTTTTTTCCCGCTGTATACCGGGCCTACAGTATGAATAATATGTCCTGCTTTGAGTTTAAAGCCGGGTGTAATTACTGCCTCACCTGTAGAGCATCCTCCCAGCCCCTTGCAATAATCCAGAAGCTTTGTTCCTGCTGCCCTATGTATGGCGCCATCCACACCGCCGCCGCCCAAAAGACTATTGTTGGCCGCATTCACTATAGCGTCAACATCAAGAATAGTAATATCTCCCTGCATTATTTCTATTTTATTAAATGTCTCTGTATTCATTACAAAATACTCCTTAAGAAATGCCGTGATGCTCAGTACTCGGAGCAGAATTAACAAATATTATTTTTGTGATAATATATTCTCAAAATAAACATAGTAGGAATTTATGCCTTTAATTAGACCAATATCCCATTTAAGAAATCGAACCAACGAGATAGCATAATGTTGTTAAGGGTCAGGCCTTCATTCTTGACACATAAGTTTATTTCATATATAAAACTTATAAAGTTGTAAAGAATGTACCCCACCTTCTGATGCCCCCTCTCTCAGAGAAAGGAGTAAATACTCATGACTCTAAAGAATCTCCGTAGTTTAAGTATTTTGCTGGGTATGAAGTGTAATTGCAAATGTCCGCACTGCTTTTATTTCCCAAAAGACGATAATTACGAACCATTTGATCCAGTCCTTCTGGATGATGCCTTGATCAGCATAGCAGGCATGCACAACGTGCAAAGTGTGAATTTTGCCGGAGGAGAGCCTTTTTATTATTTTGACACAATGCTGGAATGTATTGAACGATTAAAGAGAAAT
>JAGGWL010000348.1 GCA_021157555.1 Deltaproteobacteria bacterium
ACTGGGTGTAAAATTGTCGAAACTAACCAAAGAGCAAGCCGATTACCTGGGCGTGCCGGTTGAGGGACCATATAAACCTGAATTTTACAGATATTAATCCTACAATTTAAGGAACGGGAATGTAATACTCGACTATCAAGTTTTTTTCAGTTGACTGAATTTATTGGATATTTTTAAACTGCGATTTCAACCCCCTATCAATAAATTCAACAAGTTACCTTTTAAAGGTGTAAAAACAAAATATTTGCATCAAGTTTTTAACTCTTTGAAAATATTGTATTTATAGAGTCAAGTTTTAAAAACTTGATAGTCGAGTGATACAGAGCAATACTTTTTATAGTTCTTACTGAATCAGTTAAATCTAAAGAAAGGATATGGGTCAGTCTATTTTCAAACCGGTTAAAAGCATCTATAATCTCATCAAAATTGTGATAAACATTTTCAATAGGTTCCCTTAAATTAGAATCCAGATATGAAAGATTGCGCTGATAACTCTGATAAACCGATTTAGAATACTTTGATTCCTGTAAATAGATACGAATTTCATGTTGGTAATCTCGAAAATAATTTTTTGCTCTATCTTGATACGCTAATTCTGTCTCGTTTGCTCTTCGCTTATCCCAAAAAGGAGTAGGCTTATTTCCCTCTATTGTTTTGATCAATATAGATAGATTTATAAAATTTTTGAAAATTTCTTTTCTAACTTCCTCAACGGCAACTTTGGCATCTTTATCTCTGCTATTACTAGTTACTGAAACGTAGTTTTGCCAACCTTTTTGCGAAAAGCCTGCTAAAATCGTTACTAAAGCGATAATGAATCCATACCGCAAGATAATTTTAACAATTAAGCTGCCTTCATATTCAGATACAGGTTTAATTATTCCTGATGTGATCAGAAGCTTATGGATTCCAAAAAATAGAAAGAGAATAAAACCTACTAGGACAAGAGGATGAGATAAATAACCAGCAAATTTACTAAAAACTTTAAGATCATTCATATAATATTCTCGTTTTCGTTTCTAATGTTACTAAAATCTTACATCTTATTTTCCTGTTAATCTAATATCCTTTGTTTCAAACTGCCTAATGTCTATTTCGCGCAGTTAGATTTTTCCCTCAACCCTGGGGGGATGTGTCATATTGCAATAATTACAAATAGTTCCGTTAACAATAATTTAAGCGTCATTTGAACTGAGATTATGAGAAAGGCAACCTCAGTTATCCATCCCTACATTTTATAAATAGTTAATATTTCACCAAATTAGGACTTATAAGTTTTATCAACATACTGTATAGCCACTATTTAACCGCGCGGTTCGTCGCTATTCAGCCGCGCGGCTTTTGGCGTCGGCTGAAATAGCCTTGTTGTGTGGTTTTATAATTAAAATGGAATTGGTCCATCATCATCGTCGTCGTCATCATATAGATCCATGTCACTCAGTAAGTTAAGGAATACTCCCAGTGATTCGCATAGGTTTTTTACAGTTTTACTGTGCGTAAGCTTTTCTTCGGGTGTTTTTGCTTTTTCCATGTTTTTTAATGAAGTCAATACTTCGTTTGAAATACCAGCCATTATTTTTTCAGGATCCATTGTTTCTCCGCCTTTATTTGCTTTTAAAAGTGTATTGTTGGACGAAGCCGCTATGCGGCAGAAAAAAACCGAGATTAGAGTATACTCCGATACCTGTCTAATTTCGGGCAGTTTTAGAAATCTTTATACAAAGAGTATACCATGAAACAATCAGAAGTAAATCAATTTAACAAGCTTTATCAGCAACATTTAAGGTCTCTCAAACTTCAGGGCAAAGCCCAAAAAATTATTGACGCTTATTCCAGAGCTGTTCGCAGGGTCAGTAACTATTTTAATTGCTGTCCAAACAAACTGAAGCCTGAGCAATTAGAAATATACTTTGCTGATCTTGTTGAATCTCACTCTTGGAGTACCGTAAAAATTGATCGGCTTGGTTTGCAGTTTTTTTGAAAATATGTGCTGAAACTTGATTGGCAATGGATTGATATTGTAAAGCCGCCGAAAGTGAAGACAATCCCTGATATTCTCACTCCTGCCGATGTTGAACAATTAATCGGCGCAACACGTAAGTTGCGCTATCGTGTTTTTTTATTAACAACCTACTCAATGGGGCTTCGTCTCGGAGAAGCATTATCCCTTCAAGTCAGGTGATATTGATGCCGGGCGGAAACGGGTTCATATACACTCCCTCGCTTTAAAAAAATGCGCTTCTTAAAGGCGTACTTCCTACCCCTTGTTCAAAAAAAGATATTTTCTTATATAGACTATGCATATCTGTCGGGCTTGTCCAACAATCGGATAGATCGTGGTTCGCTATGCTCACACGATCTATCCTTATTCGATATGCCTTTTCACTCATAATGAGTCCACAAGCGAATAACCTTCACAATCTTTTCATTATCAATAACTTGATATACTATTCGATGCTGAATGTTTATTCGGCGCGAATATGCACCGGCTAAATCACCTATTAGTTTTTCGAATGATGGTGGCGTTTTGTAGGGATTAACGCGCAGAATTTTCAATAGCTTTTCAGCCTTTTCCCGTAGTCCTGAAGCGGACAGCTTTTTTGCATCTTTCAGGGCCTGTTTCGTGTAAACAATTTTCCACATTACCAGTCAATATCCTGTTCGCATTCATCAACAAGGGTTGCTATGCCTTCCCTGATCGACTCTCTCATACCTGGAATGGACAACAAGTAAAGAGTTTCCTGGAATGATTGCCAATCCTTTTCTGACACCAGCACTGCATTTCCGCGTTTTCCCGTGATTATAACTGGTTGATGCGAATTTGTTGTTTCATCTATTAAGCGGTAAAGTTTTGAACGCGCTTCAGTGGCTGTTAAAGTAGGCATGATGCACCTCGGTATAATGTTATTAATTGCCCATAAGGTACGTTATTGCGTACGCCATATCAAGAAAAATATTTCTGAGGCATATCGCTGACCATCACCGGCGGGAATGGAGCGCAGCGGAATTCCCGTCCGAGTGGATAGCATTGTTGTGTGCCGGGCACGGCACATGTTCTTAAAAGTGAGTCAAACGTATCATAAAAGTAAATCGTTTGACAAGTCTTAGACCCAGCCGGATGGAGGCGAAGG
>JAGGWL010000027.1 GCA_021157555.1 Deltaproteobacteria bacterium
GCCATTTTCTCCCAACTCTTCGTTATTTTTTCTAAATAATGCTCGAAATACTAAGTGTATGTCTGTGCTTATTTATAAAAAATGCCTCAATCTGAGAAAAAATTTCTATTCTCGGACAGCCTCCTAGCTAAATTAAGTCTGTTATCTTTTTTTTTAGTCACATTTGTTTCTTGTGCAAGGCATGACATAAAACCACAATCAAGCCAGGCTCCCGCTCAATTAACCAAAGCCGCCAAAATATATGTAAGCATTCCTGAAGATGGCAACTATTACGAGAATAAGCCCTATGTTGGATCTGGTAAAATGGTTGCTGCTGCGCTAGTGAGCGAGTTGGGTAAATATGCAAATAAAGTTTTTATGGGTGTCCAAGCTGAAAACATGAGTCAAGCAACCCTAACTGCCCAAAAACTGTCAACACGCTATCTATTTTTCTCAGAAATTTTGCATTGGGAAGATCGTGCGACAGAATGGTCTGGAAAACCTGACAGGCTGGAGATTAAAGTGAAAATTGTAGAAGTTTCTAATAAACGCCTATTAGATCAGACTATCTTAACAGGAAACAGCTCTTTTTTTACATTAGGCGGTGATCATCCTCAAGATATGTTACCTAAGATTGTAAACGATTATATTGTGTTACTATTCAAGGGAAATCAAGTGGATGTTTTTTCCGAATAATGTCAGCAAGCAATGCAGATTGATTAAAAATATTTGGCATATTAACACTTTAATTTTGCGGTGAGCATATGAAACAAAAATTCAAAATTATAAATTTGTTAATTATTTTTTTTATCGCCATGTCTTGGGTTGGATGCGCGTTTAATATTCGCACTCCTATTGTTACTAATTACAATGAATTTGAAATGATTACCCCTGGTAGTGACGTTGAAAAACTGCTGGGCCAATTGGGCTTACCTCAAGGCACAGGGACACATTTATATTATGGTAATACTTTTGACGTTTTATATTATCATGGTTTTGAAGGTAGATTTTCATCTAGTCGTGGTTCTTTTGATGTACTTGGGCATGGTTTTTTTAGTTTTAAAGATGGCAAAGCAGTACAATCTATTTTTTGGAACTCTAACCCTGATGTGGAAGCGATTTTATTAAATGAAAAAAAGCCAATTGATAAACTTTCTGCCCTGCTCTCCAAAAAGACTCTAAGTGTGTCAGAAATAGTGAATTTGCTTGGACCTGCACCTTATTTGGGAAAAATGTACACACCTACGGCACGGGAACAACGATCAATGTTATTTTATGACTATAGCAAAGCAGGAAAGAACGATACTGTTGTGGAAGATATACTGTTAATTGGTTACGATAGTTTATCGCGAGTCACTGATGTTTTATGGCAATCTTCAAATCCCGAAGAGGTTGCTAAGATAGGTCATATTGGTTTCTCATATATCGGACTTCGAGGAGATAAGAAAATTGAAATGGGTAACAACATTGAACCCGCCAAGGTTGAACCTCTACTGCTAACAAACCCAAAGAATATTTCTGAAATTGAATTAGAATTGGGTTTTCCCACCTCACGGGGCTACAAAAAATTCATGAATGAAGAAAGACTCTTGTTAAGTAGCTGGGCACACCAAAAAATGGAAATTTTAGATAAACAACCTGGTTACTCAAACCCTCAAAAAAATTATTTTACCATCAAACTTGATGTTTCAAGGCTAATGGTTATTTATAGGGATGATGGTAGTATAGTCGAAACCATGTGGTTTAGGCCAATATTGCCGGGAGAACAACCCTTGTATTAATTGTGTATTAATTGGGGTCAAAGTAAAATTAAATTGAACCCCCTCCTCCTGCAACAGTTTTATCGGCAAGGAAGCGCATAAGGATTCAAATCAATGTTTATTGAAACATTCAACAAAGCCTGGGAAAAAGAACGAAAAAAAATTGAACTAAGACTAACAGAAACATTTGAAAAAGAAATTAAAAGCCTGCTGATTTCAGCAAAATCTGTTGATGAAGATGAAAACGATAAAGAATTTTCTCTTGAATTAAAAAAGAAAAGAGCCGAACTAATTCTCAGAAAATCACTTGTAACTTTCGAGTCCGAAAAAATAGCAAAAGAACGTATGCAGCTTAGAATGTCATATATTGCAATAATTCTCAGCTCAACTGCCTTGGTTGTTTCAATTCTGTCTGTATTAACAAAATGAATGAGCCTTACGAAGGGGTGAAAGATGAGTAGAATATTAAATAATATCGTAATTGCTTTATTTGTTTTTGCATTCACGTCCAGTTGTAGCACAAACAATGGATTCGATGAGTCGCTTTACACACCAGAAAACAAGGTAGATAAAGTACCTTATAGCATTAGCGAAACACACAATCCTTTAGCTGAAATCCCCTTTAGGGAGAAAGATGAAAATGTTTTATTTCAGAAAGTGAAACCAATACCCGCCTATAAACTAGAAGAAAATATGTCGATATACTATATGTTGATGAAAATTAACCCGGAGAAAGAATTGTACAGGGAAAAATTTTTCAACTATTTTTTTAAGTTTTTAAAGACGGGAAAGAAATTCAAGACCGTACAGTGGCTGAGAATAAATTCTTTAAATTGTCGGTTGTTACCATACATTGGTTATGTCGGAGAAAAACCGCTATCAATTATTTCCGAAAAAACATTTTTAAAAATAATTGATTACAAAATACGTAGAGGTGGTTTCTGTGACAATGTTTTCTATAAAGTGAAATATAAGAGTTTTGTAGGTTGGATTTCAGACTTTGCTACCGACAGGCTTCTTCCGAGTGAAATGAACAGGATAAGGTAGTTGTTAACAACCCCATTGTTTCTGTATGAAAAATATGGGTTATACTCTGATATTATGAAAGAAACCGGGAAGAAACAGGCCACGTTTTAGCGTTTCTCTCAACAAATTTATCGGCAATAAATCGCCGAACAAAAGCATTCAGAACCGACCGCGAACAGCCGCCCGTTTTTTCTTTGAACATCCCGGCGCGGCGGCTGATGCAGGTCGTTGGAAAGCCTCCGAGCATGATCGACTTCGATAATTAATACAACTCACTTTTCGTAGCTACAAAAAAGTTGACATAAAGGTTTAATGTAGCTACAATAAACAATATGAAGATCGAATACGATTCAAACAAAAACTACTGGAACATTAAGGAACGTAATCTCTCTTTTGAGCAAGCTATGGAACTTGATTGGGAAACAGCGCATATTATCGAAGATATACGCCACGACTACCCGGAACAACGATTTGTTGCCATAGCCCACTTGCAGAAGCGGTTGCATGTCATCTGTTTCACACCCATAACAGGTGGAATTAGAGTGATTAGTTTCAGAAAAGCCAACTCCAGAGAGGTGACAAGGTATGAACAGGCAGCCATTGACAAATGAGAGCGGAGAAGTCAGAGAATTAACCCCAAAAGACTTCAAATATATGCGTCCAGCCTCCAAGGTTTTACCGGGTGAACTTCTGTCCGTATTGCCCAAAAGAGGAAGGCCACCAAAAAGTAACCCAAAGAAGCAACTCACTATACGGCTCAACAGTGAAATTATTGATTTTTTTAAATCCCACGGTAAAGGGTGGCAAACAGAAATCAATAAAATTCTACAGAATCATATTGATTCACACCGAACAGCGTAAAGGAGTACGGCTTTCCAACAAAAGCATTCATCCGATCGCGAATAGCCGCCAAAACTTTTTTTGAGCTCATCGGCGCGGCGGCTGATGCAGGTCGTTATCTTTCTGTCTAACCCAGTTGCTTTTTCTGAATGCGATCAATCACAGTATCGATAAATTCCTCACCGCGAATGTAGCTCATGGCTTTAGTTTGGTGGGTATCATCAAAGCTGTGGAGTACATCTTTAGCTATTCCTTTTTTGAGCTTGCCAACAACCGTTTCAACCTCTGTTGAGCCGCTAAAATATAGATACATGTGCTCAGCATCTTTGTCACTGCTGAATAGCTCTTTAACCATTTCAGTGCAAATGCCTTTGGTAATAGATCTAATCTCTATTTCCATGCCTTTTTTAAGCTCAACTTCTTTCTCGGCAACGGCTTTATAAATTTGGCTCTGTATGTATTTCTTAAACATTTTTCAATTCCTCACGTTTTGAAAGATAACAAGGCAAATCAACTCGGAGCGCCCCGTCATCATCGGTTTTATTTAAAGTTTGGCATGCGCCCGGTTATTTACAACGTTGGAAAGCCTCAGCGCGAGACCGAAAGTTTGTTAAGGTAAATTCCCTATTTCTTCTTCAGGATGGATTTTAGTAGCTCAAGCATTACTGTTGTTTGTCTCCATGTAATCAACCATGGATCCTTCCATCCATCGCAACCGTTCTTCATTTACAGTTATCACTGTCCCCTTAGTTTATTTTTTACAACCTTGACTATATGCATAATTATATGTATTGTAGAGACATGAACTACACATGGCATGAAGAAAAACGGCAAAGCAATATTCGCAAACATGGCCTTGACTTTACTCATGCGCACAAGGTTTTTACCGAGGCGACTTTCACCTTTGAAGACAATCGTTTTGATTATGGCGAACAGCGCTTTGTCACTATCGGCCTGCTGGACGATGTGGTTGTTATAGTACATACCGAGACAATAGAAGAAATTCGTATAATCTCTATGCGGAGGGCAAATAAACATGAGCAAACACTCTATTTCAAAAACCTCTATGGATGAGTCCCCCGAAGTAACCCAGGCCGATTTTGACCGGGCTACTTTGCGTCAAGGGCTAAAGCCGGTTGAAAAAAAACAACGCATCACCATCATGCTTGACGCTGGAGTGGTTCGCTACTTCAAGGCCAAGGCTGGGAAACGGGGATACCAGACCATTATCAACGAAACCTTGAAACAGGTTATCAACCTTGACACAACTAACCATGACGGACTTGAAGATACCTTGCGTAAAGTTATCCGTGAAGAACTTGCAGTTTCCGACCATTCACATTAATTCTCCTTAGTTATTCAAGTTCACAAATTTATGACAAAACGGCTATTCCAACAAAAACATTCACTTGACCGGGAACAGCCGCCCGTTCTTTCTTTGAACATCCCGGCGCGGCGGCTGATGCAGGTCGTTCGGCGTGAAAAATAGAATAGTAATATAATTGCCATTTCAACAAGATGGTGTTATATATGAAACTATGATCAACATAGTTATTGACACAAATGTTTTGGTTTCAGCATTAAAATCTGACATGGGAGCTTCATATGCTCTCATATCCACATTGCCATCACCAAAATTTCAATTTTCTATCTCTGTTCCTTTATACAGCGAATATCAGGATGTTCTTACACGAAAAGAGCATTTAACTGGAGCCAGTACAGAAAAAGAAATTTTAGCATTTCTGAGATATCTGTGCAAAATCGCAAATCGTAAAAAAATATTTTACCTGTGGCGTCCTTGGTTAAAAGACCCAAAAGATGACATGGTCTTAGAGCTAGCAGTGGCAGCAAGAAGTAAATATATTGTTACGTACAATTTAAAAGACTTTGCAAATATTCAAAAATTTGGAATTAAAGCCATCACTCCAGGAAAATTCCTAAGAATACTCAAGGAGGTATAAAATATGGGCAGTACATTAACATTAAGACTTCCAAAGTCACTCCATGGTAAGATTAAGGAACAGGCTAAGACAGACGAAATTTCTATTAATCAATTTTTAGTAACAGCGGCGGCAGAGAAATTATCAGCATTATTAACTCAAGATTATTTAGAAAATGAAGCTGCGAAAGGAAAACGCAAAGATTTCACAAAAGTACTCAAAAATGTGCCACATACAGAGCCTGAACCTCACGACTATTTATAAAGTTTTTTTCTAAAGTTCAGAACCAGATCGGGGACAAAACCACACTAAGCAGTCAAGATTACAACAAATAGGCATTTCAAAAGGTAAATAATCGCTATAAAAGGCTCTTTTTACACCTAAAATTAAGGTTTTAGGATTAGGTTCACAAATAGAAAAAATCAGCAGGACTCCCCAACGCCATCCCCTCAACAATTTAATCGGCAAAGAATCGCCGAACGAATAAGGTTAGATTGTGCGAGTGAAGCGAGCCACAATCTGAACCGTTTGTTGGACAAGCCCGACAGCGACAGTTTATAGAAAATA
>JAGGWL010000258.1 GCA_021157555.1 Deltaproteobacteria bacterium
AGACGCAAGGACATCTTTTACGCGCATGGCTCTTTTGCAAAGTATATCAAACTTTTCCTGTTTTTCTACCGGATAATTTTTATCTCTCATTGATTTTAATACAATAGATTGTCCCAGGTGAGATGCATTGGAAATTGAACCCCTTACTGCACCTCCTGTTTTCTTGACCAGAGCATCATAAACTGATTCGGCATTATGCTCTATCTTGCCCCCATATGTAATAAAACCGACCCTTAAGCCCCATACAAAATTTTCCTTTGTGGCTCCATCCAGTTTAACTGCCAGCAGCCTTGGATGTACGTCTGCAAGACGGGCAAAAATAGATTCTTTTAGAATATTTTCCTCATAAAATAAACCAAAATAGGCATCATCCAACACTGCAATCACATTGGTTCCGTTTTGAGCAATCTTTTCAAGAATTTTGACTATACAATCACCCTCTTTTTCGGTAATCGTATAACCTGTAGGGTTGTTGGGAAAATTCAGCATAACAATAATCTTGCTGTTTTTTTCAGCCTCTTCATTAATCTTTTTTTCAAACGCTTTTAGATTAAATCCGCCCTTCTCATCAA
Organism: Deltaproteobacteria bacterium; assembly: GCA_021157555.1. Lineage (GTDB taxonomy): Bacteria > Desulfobacterota > Desulfobacteria > Desulfobacterales > BuS5 > BuS5. Next base: position 573 of record JAGGWL010000258.1, read on the forward strand.
ACATGGTATATTTTGATATTATAGCGCCCTTTCTTGTACTCAAAACAAGATTATAATTACCCCACATCATATCAGGAAAAATCACCACATCACCGGGATCAACCCAAAGATCGGCAAAAACAGCGATTGCATGAGTTATGCCGCAAGTAACAACCGGAAGACTGATCACCTTGCCTGCAAGAGAGGGATTCTTTTCAAGCTGAGAGCGCTGCCACTCTTCTCTTAATTCAAGAATCCCGAAGGATGGGGCATAGGTTAGGGATTCCCTTGGCCGGAGCCCTTTAATATTATGCATAATAGAATTAAAATGCATAGTTTTGCCCTCTTCTGTGGCAATTCCTATAGTTGCATTTAATTTATGCGCCTTTTCTTTAGCCTCGGCACTCTGGCTTAAGATACCTTTTGGAAAAAAAAGTTGTTCTCCGACTTTAGACAGCATTTCTATAAAAACGGGGTTCCCGTTTTTAATAATCTGGTTCAATTCTTTTGCAATTGAATTCATTAAGATTTACTCCTATATATAATTCTGCCCGGGAATGGACAGATTTATAATAATGTGATTTCTTAATGTTTTCAATCAAAAAAAGTCAAGCAGAAAATTAAGTAAAACAAAGCTTCATTCTTGACAAGTTTTATGGGAGAGATTATTAAATAAGGAACGGGGACGAAATAATTTTCCCGTTCCTTATTTATTTTATTCACCTCAAAAATAAAAGCATCCAATGAAAATACTAATAGCAGACAATAATCCAGTCACAGCAAAACTTTTTGACAAAATTTTGGTAAAAAATGGACACGAAGTTATTATTGCGGAAAATGGTCAAAAAGCATGGGAACTTTTCCAAAAAAACAATTTCAGAATGCTAATCGCTAACTGGACAATGCCGAAAATGGATGGTGTAACATTATGCAATAAAATCAAAGCTTCCAATTTATCATATTATGTTCATACAATATTGCAAACTACCAGAGAGCAATTATCAGATATGATAGAATTGAAAGCAAGCGCAGATGATTATATCCTTAAACCACTTATCGCGAACCAAATAATCGCCAGGGTATCTGTTGGCATATGTAGAATAGAACTTGAAGAAAATATTACTACAATAAAAACCGATATCAGCACACAGCCTCAAGAGCCTGAAAAAAGTTATATGGAAATCAGCACTCTCTTGTCCTCTCTTCTGGATATGTTAAATCCTTTACTGGGGGAATACATGAAGGATACGGGCAGAGTTTGCAGAGAATTGGCTCAGGATTTTGGCCTTGAAAAAAAAATGGTTAATCAAATTGAAATGGCAGGTTTATTTCATGACATAGGCCTTCTCGGACTTCCAGTAGATATGCTTTTTAAAGATGAAGCAGAGATGGATAAGACAGAGCTAAGCTTATATACTCAGCATCCGGTTATCGCTTCTTTAAGTTTTAAGACCGTAAAAAAATTTTCAGGGATAAGTGAAATAATTTTGAGCCATCATGAAAATTTTGATGGGAGTGGTTTTCCAAACGGCTTGAAAGAATCTCAAATACCTATAGGTTCACGGATTGTTGCGGCAGTTTCCGATTATTTTAAAATAATTCACACCTGGACTGCTGACATAGAAGAGATTAAAAAAAAAGCTGAAAATAATTTTGGACAGGCAATTACAGAGGTTTTTGATACTATTGATCCTGACACCTTAATTAAACAGATTGCAAAAAAAAGCCTGGAAATTGAATGTAATCGTAAATATGATGTCGATGTTGTTGAAAAATTTATAAATAGGGTTGTCAAAGAAAAAAATACAAAAAAAAATAAAAAATGGATAGATATCGAAGAGTTAAAAGAAGGCATGGTGCTTGCAAAAGATTTTTGCTTAAAAGACGGAAAACATTTGCTCTCCAATAATACGGTGTTGAATTCAGCGGCAATTGGCTCACTCAAACAGTTAAAAGGCTTTAATATCTTAGATGATCAGATTTTTGTTCTCATTCCGGAAGAATCATCTTTTTGATATTTTCATCTGCCATAACTGCCCTGTATTTGAATTTGTTATCTTTTTTTCACTAATCATAGCACGTTGAATAATTTCTTTTATATTAATGGATGAATTTCTACCATTAATTTTTATAGTTGGATATATTGTACCTGATGCCTTTACAATTGCGCTGGCTTTATCAGATTCAGATTTTTCGTTTATTTCGTCAATTTTATTTTTAAATTTATTAATTTGATCTTTATACTCATTTATTAAAAATTGTGTTGCTTTAATTTCCCCTATAACCTGCTCATCTTTTTTTATCAATTCTGCTACAATTTTATCGGATTGACGAATTTTTTTCTTTAATTCATTTACCTTTCCGGTATCCGCTTTTGATGATTCAAGCAACTGTCTGTGCTCAACAATATACTTATCCTGAACCTGGGCAAACTCTCCAAGCTTTGTGTTTAATTCATCTGATTTTTGCTTAAGCGTTATAATAGTTGGTTCGATCCTGGCAATCTCTTTTTGATTCTCCGCAATTACTTTTTTCAGTTCCTTTTCTTCCCTTTGTGCCCTGAGATCGACTCCCACTGTAAAATTGCTGGGACCAGCAGATTTCGAACCAATATTTTTTGATTTAATTCCTTTTTTTGCTGAAATTTCAGATGCAAAAATGCTTCCGCCAACAATACATCTGCCAGATGTTTCAATTACAGATTCTCTTATCTCGGTTCCCACAACGATATCACCTAAAACAATTATATCTGCTTTATGAATATGTTCTGCCTTGATACTTCCATTATTTCTGATTTTAGCGCCAAAAATTCCTTCAACAACAACAATATCATTTACAACCACGATATCGGCATCCTGAATTCCCTTGGCTCGCAAGCTTTTTGCTTTGACCTTATAGTCTTTTTGAATTACACCGTTTACTTCTACATGACCTTCAAAATCCACGTGCCCGGTTTTAACTCCAACATCATCTTCTATAATAAGTACAGGCAGCACATTAATCTGCCCCTCAGCAAAGATTTGCGGTTTTCCCTTTATAGTGGAATAAAATTTTTTGCTATCTTCTGTTTTTCTGACTCCTTCTCCGCATGTAACATTTATCCGATAATCTTCAGGGGGGACTGACTCTCCATATATATTAATACCGGGGGTGCCTTCTACTCCTGGTTTAATTTCAGCCAAAAGTGTTTCCTCGTTAACCTGGACAATTTTGCCACGATCTTTCCAATCCATGACCCCCTCTTTTGTAAGAGTACCGATACTCAAAGAGTCATTGTCAAAAAAATATTCTATTTCATCAGGTATCCCCGGCAAAGGCGTTTTGCCTGAAGCAGCTCTTAATGTAGTATCCTGATCATCTATTTCATCAAGATGCTTAAGTATAATGTCATCCCCTGCTATCCCGTAATTAACCCCTTTATCTTCCAAAAAGGTATGTATTTCATCAACTGTAATATCTTCTCTGTTTTCTCCATCAATTGAAAGAATAGCAAACATCTTGTTATCCGGAATAAATAGCTTTAAAACAGGCTTTTTTATTTTTTGATCCGTTTTTTCACTTTTATTCAATAATATATCACAAGCAGGGCTAAAGTTTTTTGTTTCGGAACGTATCCTTTTTTGTTTTTTTATGATAAGATACAATTCGTTATGAGTAATAATACCTTTTCTAACTTCAATCATGCCTGTTCTGTGATCCAGAAGTTCTTGTATATTCATTTTAAACTTTCATTTTTTAAAAATGTTTTTTGTTATTCTATATTTATGTTATCGGAAATTAACTAAAAAACTTGAAAAAATAAATGTTCAGATTTATTTCTTTGA
>JAGGWL010000122.1 GCA_021157555.1 Deltaproteobacteria bacterium
GTTGCCTTTGCAGCATCCATCCCGGTTTTTTTTAATTTTGAGGCAGCTTTTTCAGCGGCATGACTGGTTTTTTCTTTTAATACAGAGGCAGATGAAACGCTTTTATCGGCAAGTTGATTCAATATTTCCTTCGCTGTTTCACTGGAGCGTCGCGCGACTTTGCGGCTGGTTTCCAGGAAGAGTTCTTCGATAACTTCAAATTCTTCTTTTGTTTGAGAAATATCCTTTTGCACAAAAGCCCTGGCCTTTTCTCCAATCGTTTCCACTGCTGCGACAAGTCCTTTTTGGGTCCCTTTAAAAGCGCCTGAAGCTACTGTATTAACTTCCTTACCAGCCTCTTCGGCCGCCTCTATTGCTCCGGATATGACCTTGTCGGTTATTTTTTTGATTCTTTCCGCACTTAATTTCCCTTCTTTGATGGCTTTTTCAGTAGTATCAGCGGCTATTTTGGTAACGGTTTTTTGCAAATCTTTACCAGAATCAAGAGCCTGTCTGACTGCCTCTTTAACGGTTTCTTTGGTCAGCCCCAGAAGATCGGTGCTCTCAAGTTTAACATCTGTTACAGTAGATTCCACCCGTTTTCTAACATCATCGGTTAATTCGGCTCCGGCCTCTTTGGCTCCGGCCAGCCCCTCTCTTAAGGTTTGGGCAAGCCTTTTTTTTTCTTCCTGCAGTTTAGCCTCAAGTTTTTCAATTTCACTGGTTGCAGATTCAATAGCCTGATCGCCGCGGCAGCGTACTCCTTCCACTGCTCCTTCCACTGCTTTCCCTACATTCTCCTGGGCATCGGCTCCGATATTTTTCAATCCTTCCACTGCCGCCGCCACAGCATCTTTAACAACCGGACGAAGTTCCTCCGCGCTCCCTTTCAATTCTGCACCGGCTGCCGAAACCGACGATTTTACAATTTCATACACCTTTTCCCCGGTTATTTTGCCTGCGTCTTTGGCTTTTTTCAATTTTTCAACAATGCGGTCTTTCATTTGATTCTCACTCATACTTTTGCCTCCTTTTTTAAAAAAAATTATTTCCCATTATCTCTATGAATAAAATTTTCCGCTTTTTTCCATAATCCCAATCCTGATACCCATGATTTCCATTTTTCCAGATCAGGGGAAAGGTAATTGTTAAAAATAGATGCTTCCACCGGCCAGATGCGAGGAATAAAACTATGCCGGATCATGGAAGGCCTGTCAAGATCATTCAGGCCGCAAGCACTCTCTTCCTTTGCCGCAATAAGCATAAAATGGAGCCGGTTTAAAATATTGACTTCACTGGAACCAGCATCCATATCAAGGGAAAGAAGATTAAAATAAGGGTACATCTCTTTAAGTTTTTTTTCCATCCCGCTGCCGGTGATATGATTGGAAATGCATCCAAAAGGCTGCAAACAGACTATATTTCCGATCCCGTTTTCTAGCATCCCTATCATTTCAGCGGTCAAAAGCCATCCTTCGCCGAACTGATTAGCCAGGCTGACTACCTTCCCTGTGGTTTCGGCCAGTTTCTTCAAGTTAAAGGGTTTTGTATAAAATCTAAAATCCTGCATTACTCGTTCTATCCGAAAAAGATGGTAATTTGCATAAATATCAAGAATCCTGGTTTTGATAATATCGACCAGCGATTGTTTAAAAAAGTTCTTTTGGTTATAGGTTTCATTTATTATTCTTTGAGCAAAAAAATTATGCAAAGATGGCAGGACAACTTCCACTCCCTGCTGTGAAAGCCATTCAATTATATTTCCATTGGAAAAAAAATTATATTTAACAAAAATTTCTCCAACCACACCTATTTTAGGAGCTGATTCTCCGCAAATTTCAATATCATTAAAACTGCTGACTGCTCTTTTTAATAAATCTAAAAGATAATTATAATCGGCATTTTCAATACCATAATGCATTTCAGCAAGATATTTTTTATGCAGATTCTTTGCATCTCCCGGATTTTTTTCCCTTGCCGTAGTAGAGATACACATATGAGCAATAGGGTCGGCAAAAATTATACCCAGCCCTAAATGTTTAAAAAGATCTTTTCTCTCAATCTGAAATCCCGATTGGGGTTCAAGGCCGTCTCCTGATAATGTAACCACCGGGATTTGATCCAGACCGGCTGAGGCCAGGCATTTTCTGATCAGACCGACATAAGAAGACGCCCGGCATTGGCCGCCGGTCTGGGTCATTATAACGGAAGTGCTGTCAGGATCGTATTGGCCGTTTTTAAAGGCTTTGATAATATCGCCGGCCACCATCACTGCAGGATAGCACATATCATTATTAATATGCTTTAGTCCGAATTCCACAGAGGCCTTATCCTGGGGCGGAAGCACTTCCACCTTTAATCCGAAAGGCCGGAATGCAGCAGGAATAAGGGGGGAATAAAAAGGTGAAAAATATGGGGCGATCAAAGTTTTCTTTTTGTCCTGAGGTGTAAAAACAGGATATATTTTTGGAGCTTTTTTTAAAATACTGTTGTCAACTAACCGATTTTCCCTGACTGCTTCAAGCATGGATCTCAGCCTGATTTTAACAGCGCCAAGGTTTGCAATTTCATCCATTTTGATCATTGTATAGATCTTGCCTGAATTTACGATGATATCCCTTATTTCGTCGGAAGTAATAGCGTCCGGTCCGCAGCCAAAGGAGGTTATCTGAATCATTTCAAGATTTTGATTTTGGCCTACCCATTCGGCCGCAGCAAAGAGCCGGTTGGCATATGCCCACTGGGTCAGCACCTTGATATCCGCCAGATCGGTTTTGTTCTCTTCGGGAATGCAGTCTTCTGTAATTACATGAACCCCCATTCCTGCCAGAAGATTGGGTATTCCGTGATTGATCAGCGGATCTATATGATAAGGTCTTCCGGCCAGCACGACTACCATCTCTTTTTTTTGTTCTGCATCGGCCATGAGTATTTCGGCTTTTTTCTTAAGTTCCTCTTTAAACTTTTTCTGTGCTGCCAGTCCTTTTTCTACACTTTTTGAAACAGTACGAGAACTGATGCCAAACTGTTTAAAAAAAAGATGCAACTGTTTTTTCAGAAGGTGCTTATTCTTAAAACTGACGGCCGGATTATCAAGCGGAATTCCATGTTTTCCCCCAGGATTTATGGCGCTTTTTAAAACATCCGGATAACCTGTCACAACCGGACAGTTATAACTGTCTACAGCCTCCATATATTCTATATTTTCATAAACAACATTGGGATAAAATATTCTGTCAACGCCCTTATCTAGTAGATCAAAAATATGCCCGTGAGCCAGTTTGGCTGGAAAACAGATGTTTTCAGACATGACAGTGAAGAGCCCTTTTTCAAAAAGTTTAAAATTGGACGAGGAGGAGAGTTCTACCTTAAAGCCGCAGGAAACCAGCAACTCGCACCAAAATGGAAAATTTTCATATATATTCAAACATCTGGGGATGCCAAATGTCAGAATGGGTTTGTTTGACGGCTCTGTATTGCGCTGAAAAAGAAGTTTTATTTTTTCGGATGCCAGATTGATTCCAATATTTTTAGCTCTTGCTCCGTTGCTGAAATGACGCTCACACCTGTTGCCTGTATAAAAACGGTTCCCGTTTGTAAAAATAAACTGTATCACAGAGCATCTATTCTCGCATCCCTTACATTCGAGTTCTTTTTTTGTAAACTCAATTTTTAAATCGGGTTCTTCAAATCCATTAAAAAGGGTCGATTGATCAGGGTGCAACCTATGCTCTTTGGCTGCTGTAAGAGCAGCTCCAAATGCTCCCATGAGCTCCGGTATATCAGGGCGAATAACCTTTTTTTGAAGAAGAAGTTCAAATGCTCTCAAAA
>JAGGWL010000170.1 GCA_021157555.1 Deltaproteobacteria bacterium
GACTGGACAGCATCACTTTTAAGAACTTTTTTTCTAAAAACGATTAAGATCCTTGAACACGGAGAGCTGGCAAGCAGTGAAGCAATAAAGATTGTGAACAGGAAAAAAGAAGAGATACTCTCCCTTGCCCCAATTGACGCTGACAGGAAGAAATTTAAAGATCTATACAATGTTATGTCACCAAGATATCGGCTTTATATGCCTGTTAAAGATATTCTGGGGCATGTGCGCCTTTACAAAAGCCTGGGAGATACTGATTTTGTTTGGGATATAAAAAAAGCGGAAGAAGCTGATACAAGAACAATAACAATCTGTGCTAAAGATCAGCCAGGCTTATTCTCAAAAATTGCCGGTATATTCACCTTAAATGATCTGGATATTCTAGGCGCACAAGTATACACTTGGCGTAACAATACAGCGATTGATATTTTTAAGGTAAAAGCGCCGCTGGATAAAATTTTTGAAAATCAAAAATGGGAAGCAGTTGGAAAAAATCTGGAAGAAGCATTATCCGGCAGACTTGATTTTACAAACAATCTGCGCGTTAAAATGAATGAAAATCGTTATGCAATGTTGAAAAAACCTATTGCAATGCGCAGCAGGCCCAACAGAATAGAAATTGATAATGACAGTTCTAGTTTTTTTACAATAATTGAGGTATTTAGTTATGATTTTATCGGATTGCTATTCGGCATTACTAATGCTCTTTTCAAGTGCGGTCTTGATATATGGATAGCTAAAATTTCTACCAAAGTCGATCAGGTAGTTGATGTCTTTTATGTAAGGGATTTTGATGGATTGAAGGTCGACTCCCCTGAACAGGTGGAGGTAATTAAAAAAAAAATAGCAGACGCGCTTCCGGATATATAATCAGAATATATAAGTTATTTCGTCCTCGTTCCTAACCAGCATGTTCTGTCGGGCACAACAAAACATGAAAGTGCAGATTAGGAACAATGCAAATCTAATTAGTTGAAATCCTTAACTTCAGGCATGAGTAGAGACAAGGCATGCCTTGTCTCTACTGCATTTTCATATAAAAAAAATTGTGTAGGGGCGAACCTTGTGTTCGCCCTTCGCATATAAATTAGGCACTTTTATATAAAAAAAATAGGGAGGGATAATAATTATGAAACTTAAATCTATATTTTTAACAGTTTTTGCAATAATAGCACCTTTTTCTTTAGCTTTTGCTGAAAATGGTGTATTAAACTCCGGTGATACTTCATGGATAATTGTAGCAACAGCACTTGTAATGGTGATGACACCTGCGGGTCTTGCTCTTTTTTACGGTGGAATGTCAAGATATAAAAATCTTTTAAATACAATTGCGATGACTTTTGTTGCATACTGCCTGGCCAGTGTTATCTGGGTAATGTGGGGTTATGCTCTTTCATTCGGCCCGGATAAAGCAGGTTTTATAGGCGGCCTTGATAATATTTTTTTAAACGGTATTAGTGTTAACAGTATAGAAGGAACAATACCTGCCTATCTGTTTATTCTGTTTCAAATGACATTTGCGTGCATAACTGTGGCCCTTGTACTCGGCTCCATAGTCGATAGAATGAAATTTTCATCATGGATTGTTTTTACTATTTTATGGGTAACGTGTATATACTGTCCCATAGCACATTGGGTATGGGGTGGCGGGTGGATGTCTGAGATGAATGCTCTTGATTTTGCGGGAGGAACTGTTGTGCATATCAACGCAGGTGTTGCAGGACTTGTTCTTGCCATAGTCCTTGGGAAACGTATTGGATATGGCAAAGAAGCCATGTTCCCGTCCAGTGTGGCATTAACTGCTCTTGGTGCAGCACTCTTATGGTTCGGATGGTTTGGATTTAACGCTGGCAGTCAACTTGCCGCTGACGGCATAGCGGCCTCTGCTTTTTTAGTGACTAATACTTCTGCAGCTATTGCAGCTCTTGCATGGATGTTCGCAGAGTGGTATCATACAAAAAGACCTACGCTTTTAGGTATTGCATCAGGTGTCGTTGCCGGTCTTGTTGCCATAACACCGGCAGCAGGATTTGTTAATATGCAGGCCGCTTTGATAATTGGTCTGGTTGCAGGAGTGTTCGGTTTTTATTCCGTTTCAGTACTGAAACATAAGTTTGGTTACGATGATTCACTTGATGCATTTGGCGTTCACGGCATGTGCGGTGCCTGGGGCGCGCTGGCAACCGGACTTTTTGCAAATCCTTCTATTACCGAAGGAGCTGCAGGCCTTTTTTATGGAAATCCAAAACAGCTATGGATTCAAATTATTTCTATCGCAGCAACTGCTGCTTATTCGGCTGTAGGCACAATTATAGTAATCTATGTAACCAGTTTTCTGACAGGAGGTTTGAGAGTTGATGCAGAGAGCGAAATAAGTGGACTTGATAATGCAATCCACGGGGAAAGAGCATTTGAGATGACTTTTTAGTAAGCGTTTACCAGTATCTCATCTGTACACCTGAGGCACTGGTAAACGCTTACACGGCCAGGGTCCCTGTAAATTCATACCCTTGGTGAACTATTACATAAATACTATTAGGAAAAATATCAGGAGGCACAATAATGAAAAAGGTTGAGGCTATTATAAAACCTTTCAAACTGGATGATGTAAAAGAAGCACTGAATGAGATCGGAATACAGGGTATGACTATATCCGAAGTAAAGGGCTACGGCAGACAAAAGGGACACAAAGAAATCTATCGAGGAGCGGAATATGTAGTCGACTTTATTCCAAAAATTAAAATTGAAATTATTGTCAATGCATCTGTGGCAGATCAGGTTGTGGCAACAATTCAAAAATCGGCGAATACAGGAAAAATCGGCGATGGAAAGATTTTTATTCTTCCCATAGATAATGTTTTAAGAGTTCGAACAGGTGAAACAGGCAAGGCTGCAATATAAAAAGGGAATAGATGATAGATTCAGGAGCAACAGCATGGATGCTCACCTCAACTGCCCTGGTACTTCTTATGGTACCGGGGCTTGCTATGTTTTACGGTGGGCTTGTAAGAACAAAAAATGTTTTGGGAACAATGATGCACAGTTTTGTTTCCATAGCTGTAATAGGTGTTTTATGGGTGGTTTGTGGCTATTCACTGGCATTTGGCAAGAGTATTTTGGGTGGTTTTTGCGGCTGGGATAATGATTATTTTTTTTTACAAGGCATTGACAATACAATTACAAACTGTGTCCCTGAATATGTTTTGGCAATGTTTCAGGGCAAATTTGCCATTATTACACCTGCGCTGATTAGCGGTGCGCTTGCAGAAAGGGTTTCCTTTCGAGGTTATATTCTTTTTATTGTTTTTTGGTTTTTGTTAATTTACTGCCCTCTTTGTCACTGGATATGGGCTTCTGATGGATGGCTTTTTAACGCAGGCGCATCAGGGGTAATAGATTTGGCAGGAGGTTTGGTAATACACGTATCAGCAGGAATCAGTGCGCTGGTACTTGCTCTTCTTTTAGGTAAAAGAAAAGGCTACCCAACAACCTTGTTATGACTATGATTGGTGCAGGACTTTTATGGGTTGGCTGGTTCGGTTTTAATGCCGGTTCAACTGTTTAAAGTGGTCTGGATACTGCGCGTGCTCTTACAATGACCCAGGTATCAGCAGCAAGTGGAGCCTTGACATGGCTCATCATTGAAGCCATTATCTTCCGCAAGGGAACATCCCTTGGCTTTGTCTCCGGAATATTGGCAGGCCTGGTTGTAATCACACCTGCCGCCGGTGTCGTGCAGCCTGCCGGCGCAATGCTTTTAGGAGCTATAAATAGTTATTGATATTTTATTCATTATTATTTATAATTATCTATTA
>JAGGWL010000126.1 GCA_021157555.1 Deltaproteobacteria bacterium
CATAATATATTTCCTATATATTTTTTTAAAAAATAAATATTAAAATTTGAAATTTCCGAATCTTGATTCAGGAATTGGTTTTAAGAGCGCAATTTCAAATGCATCGGCAAGAATGTTGCGGGCATCCTTAAAGGGTATGGTGCCGTCATGAAACAATCGTGCTTCAAGATAAAAAGGATGGGCCTGCTTATTATATTTATCTACCATCATTTGTTCAAAATCTTTGGCTGCTTTCTCGTCCATATCCTGACCGCGTTTTTTCAGGTTGGCCCGTTCAAGAGTAGTTAAGATTGAACCGGCGGTCTGTCCGGACATAACAGATGTTCTGCCGCGCATGGTGTTGAAAATAAAATGCGGATCATAGGCTCTGCCGCACATGCCATAATTGGCGGCCCCATGATCAGGACCGATTACCCATTGTATTTTAGGTGTATCAGAACAAGCGCATGCCCTTACCATGCCTGAACCGTATTTTCCTATACCATCATATTCTTCCTGTGTACCGACCATGTAGCCTGGAGAATTCTGGATGTACAATATCGGAATTTTTTGTGAAGAACATCTGATAACCCATTCTATGGCTTTTCGGGCAGCATCGACAAAAATTACGCCGATGCCGTTTCCAGCCACAATACCCACCTGTAATCCCTTGAGGTGGATTTTGCCGCATATAATGTTATCGCCTCTGCCTGGATTGTAATTTTTTTTATATTCACTAAAAACGCTCCCGTCGGCAATTGATTTAATTACTTCCCGTGTATTGAGTCCTTTGTAAGGATCTCTTGGAAGCACCTTGTACAAGTGATCTTCCGGAACTGCAGGTTCAATGGTTTCCCTACGTTCTGTCTGCACTTCCTGTTTGGGGTCATAGGAGAGCAGAGCTCTGAGTTTTTCTATTCCTTCATCCTGCGACATCACAAAGTGATCAGCGCCGCCGGAAATTGTGGTGTGAACTTTGGCGCCCCCTAGTTCTTCCATTGTAACCTCTTCGCCAATTGCAGCTTTGACCATTGGCGGGCCGCCCAGAAACGAATAGGACATTTTGTTTATCATGATCGATTCACAGGCCAGATAAACAGTATATGCTCCACCTGCAGTATTGCCGCCGGTGCTGAGAGTATATTGTTTTAAACCCTTGGCCGACATCTTGCTCATATTGTAAAAAAAGCGCCCAAATTGCCCCTTTCCTGGAAAAACCCTGTCCTGCATGGGAAGAAAAGCTCCTGCTGAATCACCAATATATACACAAGACACTCCACACTGATTGGCCATTTCCTGGGCACGGAGATGTTTTTTACAATTAATAGGATAATAAGCGCCTGCTTTTACACGGCTGTCATTTGCAATAATCATGACCCAATTGCCATGGACTTTGCCTAAACCGGTTACTATACCGGCGCTTGGGACATCTTCTGCCAGCTCATAGTTAATTCCAAAACCTGCTCCCCTGCTAAGTTCAAGAAAATTTGTATCAGTATCAATAAGTTGCCTGATAAGTTGACGCACAGGTTTTTTGCCCTGTTTGGCCAGACGATCCAACTGCTTTTGGCCGCCGGCATTGTAAGCTTTTTCCCAAAGTTCATAAAGCTTTTCTTCTTCTGCTTTCCAGTGTTTTAAATTTTTTTGCTGTTCCCGCTCTTTTTTTTCTTTCCGCAACTCTTGTCTGTCTTTTTGTGTCATGATTATTTTTCCTTTTTACTTTAAAATTACGGTTTACAGTTTTTAATTTATAGTTTACGGTTAAAAGGATTACGGATTATAATGATCTCCATAAATATTTCGTATATATCATAGCGTATGGAACCATCGCAGAATTCAAGATTTGGTCGCCTGATGCATAAATTGGTAAAATTAGCGGTTTTCGTTCAGGTACTATTTGCAATGTAATGAACATATATTATGACTGCATAATGAATGAAATTGCGTCGAACGTCAAGCAACGTTGCTATGAGTTTGACAACAAAATGATTAATAGTACTATAATAATCGAGGAATCGTCCTTTCTGAAGGAGTTTTTAAATGAAACGTGATCAATGGAAGAGCCAAACGGGTTTTCTCTTTGCAGCCATCGGCTCAGCCATCGGGTTGGGCAATATCTGGCGTTTTAGCTATATGGCTTACAATCATGGAGGAGGAGCTTTTTTGGTGCCGCATCTTATTGCGCTTGTAACGGCAGGTATTCCTCTTTTAATACTCGAATTCTCAGTGGGACATGAATTAAAAGGTTCGGCTCCTTTGGCTTATGCAAAAATCAACAAAAATATGGAATGGCTTGGATGGTGGGCTGTTACTTTTGTGATGTTCGGTATAGTACTTTACTATTCAGTAATAATGGCATGGTGCTTAAATTTTTTTGTTTTGTCATTTAATCTGGGATGGGGTAGTGATCCTAACACTTTCTTTTTTCAAGATTTTCTTTCCGTAAGCGATGCCCCTTTTCATATAGGTCAAATAAGAACTCCAATATTTGCAGGCCTTATTCTGGTCTGGTTTATCAACTGGGCTATTGTTTACAGAGGTATTCAGCGTGGCATAGAAGCTGCCAACAAAATATTTATGCCGGTCCTCTTTGTGCTAACGGCTCTACTTGTTTTTTGGGCTCTTACACTGGATGGAGCAATAAATGGTATTAAAGCTTATTTAACGCCTGATTTTTCAAAAATATCTGACCCGAAAGTATGGATTGATGCATACAGCCAGATATTTTTTACTTTGAGTCTTGGATTTGGAATTATGATAGCATATGCCAGCTATCTTCCAAAAAAAGCTGATATAATAAAAAACGCTTTAATTATAGCAGGGATTAACAGCGGTTATTCCCTCTTTGCAGGGCTTGGTGTTTTTTCTGTTTTAGGCTTTATGTCCGGCTCACAGGGTAAAACAATTGCTGATGTGGTATCCCAAAGCATAGGACTGGCGTTTGTAGCGTATCCAAAGGCTGTCAGCCTAATGCCGGGCGGGAATTTTTTCGGAGCCGTTTTTTTTCTTTGTCTTGTCGTTGCCGGTTTTTCTTCATCCATATCAATCATTGAAGCCTTTATTTCAGCGCTAATAGATAAGTTTGATATTCAACGGGGCAGGCTTGTTACTATAATTTCAACCACCGGGTTTGTCGCTTCAATCATATTTACAACCCAGGCAGGAATTTTGTGGCTCGATATTGTAGATCATTTTTTAACTCATTACGGGCTTATCATTGTCGGCATTTCTGAAGCGGTTTTAGTGGGCTGGTTTTGTCATATTAAGGTTTTGAGGCATCATATCAATAAAATTTCTTCAATCAAAATAGGTGGATGGTGGGATATTCTGATTAAATATTTTATTCCGTTTGTTTTAGGAGTTATTCTTATAGGAAATTTGTATAATGAGGTACAAAAACCTTACGGCGGCTACTCGTGGACGTCAATAATCCTGATAGGAAGAGACTGGGTTGTTCTAACCTTGATTGCTGCATTTATCTTTTCCTCAAAACCCTGGAAATCAGGGAAACTTGAGGAACTGTGAAGATCTCGTCCCTGCCTTCCCATTTTGTTGTGCCTTAAAAATTAAAGTTATTTTTCTAATAGCGGATAATAAGTTAAAAAGGACAGATTAAAATATATATTTTTAAGGAGGAATGATGAAAGTTGAGGATTTGGTTGACAACCTCGGTTTGGATCTTGAAGATGTAAAAGAGCTGCTGGAATTATATGTAGGCGCAACGGCATCTGATCTTGAGTGTTTGCGGGAAGCTATTAATAATAATGATGTAAAAGTTGTTCATGAAAGAGCTCATTCCATCAAAGGAGCGTCCGGCAATCTGGGTCTTACTGATTTTTATGAATTAGCTAAAGAGATTGATGATCTGGCGCGTGCAAATAATTTGGCTGGTGTTGAAACAATATACAATGATTTTGAAAGCAAGTTTCAAAAATTGTCCCAGGAAATTGCAAATGCCTGCTGATTACGCAGATGCTTTTCGGCTATCGACATAAGGGTTCGCACAAAAATAAGTTCGCAATTTTAAGTGTTGAGGCGCCTGGATGGCAAGGCGCGACACATTCGGGGAACGTGCTCTGCGGTAAGGGCTGTTCCCCGAACAAACCTGACTCAAATCTATGCGCCTGCCTGAGAAAGTTTTTTCCCCTCCATTTTTTATCTTGTTTGATATCTTGATATATTTTTGTTACAATAATCTGGTAGCTTTCAGCAGGGTAGGCGGCAGTGCCCAACCTGCGCATTGTTCCGCTTTAAGTGAATAGCCAGGGATGCCGAATTTTTGAATGCATAAATTAGCCATACACATCAAAAAACTTGATAAGCAACTTGCACTCTGCAAACGATGCGGAATGTGCCATGCGGTTTGCCCTGTTTTTGCCGAAACCGGTCGGGAAGCGGACGTTGCACGAGGAAAACTTGCTTTGCTTGATGGACTGGTTGATGAAATGTTTACAAATCCTGAGAAGGTTTTTGAAAGACTTAACCGCTGTCTTTTGTGCGGATCTTGTGAAGCTATTTGCCCCAGAAATGTGAGCGTTCTTGAAATTTTTATTAAAGCCCGCACCATTCTTGTCGATTTTATGGGGCTGTCCTGGAAAAAAAAAATCGTTTTACAAGGAATCCTTGCCAGACCAGGCTTATTTGACAAAAAACTTAGATGGATGGCGGCAACTCAAAAAATTTTTAACAAACCGGCCAGAGAAAATTCAGGGACAT
Organism: Deltaproteobacteria bacterium; assembly: GCA_021157555.1. Taxonomy (GTDB): domain Bacteria; phylum Desulfobacterota; class Desulfobacteria; order Desulfobacterales; family BuS5; genus BuS5. The sequence goes on from JAGGWL010000126.1 coordinate 4,696, forward strand.
CTTGTGCAAGGTATTTTTCGCCTTTTCTCAGAAGCAGGCATTTTGTCCCCTTAGCCAATCCTCCATTTCACAGCATCCAGCCTTATTTAAATTCTCCGCCAAAAAAATCGGGTATAAAAGCAGCCTTTTTTACGGGCTGCCTGATTGATAAAATTTTTCCAAATATTGCCAGAGCAACAATAGAGTCTTTAAGATATCATGAAGTTGGAATATTTATGCCTAAAGCGCAGGGCTGTTGCGGGATGCCTGCGATTGCTGCAGGTGACAGAAAAACATTCAATCAGCTTGTAAAATATAATATTGAACTATTTAGTGAACAAAACTTTGACTATCTGTTGACTGCCTGTGCTACGTGTACTTTTGCCATAAAAAAGATATGGCCGATGATGTTTTCGGGAGATTCGGGCATCAAAACAAAAATCAATAGCCTTGCAAAAAAAACTATGGATATCAACCAGTTCCTTGTTTCTGAAACAGACATTAAACCATCTGTTTTACAATCTGGCGATGCTGTTTCAATAACCTATCATGACCCTTGCCATTTAAAAAAATCTTTGGGAATATTAGATGAACCCAGAATAATGATACAGGCAAATCCTGATTATAGTTTTAATGAAATGTCTGAACCGGACAGATGTTGTGGTCTGGGAGGAAGTTTTAATTTGCAGTATTACGAAATTTCGACTAAAATTGGTAAAAGAAAAATTGAAAATATTAAAGCTTCAGAAGCATCCGTGGTAGCTTCAGGATGCTCGGCGTGCATGCTGCAACTTTCCGCTATGCTTTCGCAATCAGGATCTGGGATTGTTGTTAAGCATCCTGTGGAGATATATGCTGAATTTATAACAAAAAACTGTAGGAAATGAGAAGGATTTATAAAATGACTCAACTTGAAGATGCAAGACAGGGTAAAATAACTGAAGCAATGAAGCTGGTTGCAAAAGAAGAAAACATTTCGGCTGAGAAGATAAGGGAGCTGGTCTCTTGTGGTTTTGTTGTAATACCAAAAAATAAAAATAGGGAATTTGATGTAAAAGGGATCGGCAGAGGACTGAAAACAAAAGTTAATGCCAATATTGGAACTTCACCAAGTCATTTTGACATAGATGAAGAAATAAAAAAACTTGCCATAGCTATTGAAGCCGGTGCGGATGCTGTTATGGATCTTTCTACAGGTGGAGATCTTGCGCTTATTTTAAACAAAATTATTGAAAGCTCATCTGTTATGGTGGGTACTGTGCCTATATATAAATCAGTCGGCAGGCTTTTTGCGATGGGCAAAGAGACTGCTGATTTAACTTCTGACGATATTTTTGCAGATATAGAAGAACATGCAAAAGCCGGTGTTGATTTTGTTACTGTACACTGCGGAATAACCCACAATACCCTTAAGGTATTGAAAAATTGTGATCGTTTAATTGGTATTGTATCAAGAGGCGGGAGTCTTATGGCTGAGTGGATCAGCAAAACGCAGAAAGAAAATCCTCTTTATGAAAAGTATGACCGCCTGCTTGAGATTGCACAGGAATTTGATGTTACTCTCTCACTGGGTGATGGCTTGCGGCCTGGAACAATTTGCGATGCCGAAGACAGGGCACAGGCCTCCGAACTGGTAACACTTGGCGAGCTTGCCGGAAGAGCCAGAAAAGCAGGAGTTCAGGTGATGATAGAAGGCCCAGGGCATGTCCCTTTGAACAGAATTGCGGGAGACATGAAAATGCAGAAAAGGTTGTGTGATGGTGCTCCTTATTATGTACTTGGGCCGCTGCCTACTGATATTGCGCCGGGATATGATCACATTGTCGGGGCTATCGGAGGTGCTATTGCCGCTGCAAATGGCGCTGATTTTCTCTGCTATGTCACCCCTGCCGAGCATCTTTGTCTGCCTGGAATTGATGATGTTCGTGAGGGTGTTGTGGCTTCAAAGATTGCTGCTCATATTGGCGATATTGAAAAAGGAATAAACGGGGCATGGGAAAGAAACAGGGACATGTCTGCAGCGCGGCAATGTTTTGACTGGGAGACAATGTTTAAACTTGCAATTGATCCTGCCAGGGCAAGAGAAAGGCGGGTCTGCAGTGAGGATGGAAAAAGAGATGTTTGCACAATGTGTGGTGACTTGTGTGCAATGAAAACTTATGAGCGGATAAATCTGTCTATGAAATAATTTGCTTTTTATTAAATTTTATGTTATTTAATTAAATTGTATAAAATTTATTGTATTATACCAACGTGTTGGATTTATAATAACAATACAACGAAATATCATTAAAAGTATAGCAGGCTTGTTATTCATCTTGTTAATTCCCCTCCAACCTGCTTAAAATATAAAATATTTTGCTATTATATAGGGATATAAAAGGAGATTTTGAGATGGTAGATTTTAAATACCAGGAAATGTTTCCTGTTGGACAGGATGATACGGATTATGATTGCCTGACTAAAAAACATGTTACAGCAAGCACATTTGAAGGTAAAAATATATTAAAAATTGCAGGTGAAGGGCTCACACTCCTTGCGGAGCGTGCCTTTAGGGATGTTTCCCATTTGTTAAGGCCATCGCATCTAAAGCTGGTTGCCAAAATTCTGGATGACCCGGAGAGTTCGGATAATGACAAATACGTTGCAACCGAAATGCTTAAAAATGCGGTTATATCTGCAGAGGGTGTATTTCCGTTATGCCAGGATACAGGTACTGCAGTAGTAATGGGAAAAAAAGGTGAACAGGTATGGACAGATTCTTCCGATGAAGAAGCTTTGTCCAGGGGAATATTTAATGCATATTTAAATAATAATCTCCGTTATTCCCAGAATGCGCCGATTAGCATGTTTGATGAAAAGAATACCGGATGCAACCTTCCTGCACAGATTGAAGTATACGCCGTAAAGGGTGATGCCTACAATTTTCTTTTTATCGCAAAAGGAGGAGGCTCTGCAAACAAGACCTATCTTTACCAGGAAACAAAGGCGATTCTTGACCCTGACAAGCTGGTTGACTTTCTTACTGAAAAAATGAAGTCTCTCGGAACAGCGGCCTGCCCGCCCTATCATCTCGCTTTCACCATCGGCGGGACCTCTGCGGAGTTTAATTTAAAAACAGTAAAACTGGCATCAGCAGGTTATCTTGACAAACTTCCAACAAAAGGCAGCGAGTCAGGTCATGCTTTCAGAGATTTGGAGATTGAAGCTCAGTTGTTAAAAAGATCAAGGGAGCTTGGGCTTGGTGCCCAGTTTGGCGGCAAATATTTTTGCCTTGACGTCAGGGTGATACGCCTTCCAAGGCATGGCGCATCATGCCCTATAGGCATGGGGGTAAGCTGCAGCGCGGATAGAAATATAAAGGCAAAAATTACTAAAGAGGGAATTTTTCTGGAACGGCTTGAAACCGATCCTGCACAATATTTACCCGCAACAGAATCTTCGGATGATGCAGTTCGGATTGATTTAAATAAACCTATGGATGAAATCAGGGCCATCCTTACCAAATATCCGGTTTCAACAAGGCTTCTTCTTTCGGGCAAGATAGTGGTGGGCAGGGACATTGCCCATGCAAAACTCAAAGAACGTTTGGACAAAGGCGAGGGACTGCCTCAATACCTGAAAGATCACATTATATATTATGCAGGTCCCGCAAAAATACCCCCTGGATATGCGTCAGGTTCATTCGGCCCCACAACTGCAGGGCGGATGGATCCTTATGTGCCCCTTTTTCAGGCAAAAGGCGGCTCCATGGTCATGCTGGCGAAAGGCAATCGTTCAAAAGAAGTAACGGAATCGTGTAAAAAATATGGGGGATTTTATTTAGGTTCTATAGGAGGGCCTGCCGCCAGATTGGGGAAAGAGTGTATAACGCATATAGAAACCATTGAATATCCTGAACTTGGAATGGAAGCTATCTATATGATTACAGTAAAAGATTTTCCTGCATTTATGATTGTGGATGACAAGGGGAATGATTTTTTTGAAAGCTTGATATAAAAAAAATAAAAAACAAAATAATAATTTTTTACAGAATATCAAACAAAGGAGTTTTTTTATGGGAAAAACCATGAAAACAATCGACGGAGTTGCAGCATCGGCATATGTGGCATATGCCATGAGCGATGCAGCTAATATTTATCCTATCACTCCATCATCGGGCATTGGTGAATTATGTGATGAATGGTCGGCCGATGGACTTAAAAATATATTCGGGCAGACCCTGCTGGTACGCCAGCTTCAGTCCGAAGCCGGCGCATCAGCGGCACTGCATGGCGCCTTAGCTGCCGGCGCTTTGACCACTACGTTTACTGCTTCCCAGGGACTGCTCCTGATGATTCCAAGTATGTA